>JAKLQB010000253.1 GCA_022013615.1 Desulfobacterales bacterium
GGATTTTAACCACAGGAATACATTGAAGTATTTCGAGGATTAAAATCCGAATCTGACGCAGAGATTGCGGAAAATAGCCATTTATGGATGGGCACTAAGTAGAATTTCACATAAAAGGAGATTACAATGGGTGAAATGAGTTTGGATTTGTCAGGTAAGGTGGCATTGGTAACTGGGGGCAGTCGTGGATTGGGAAAGGCCATTGCAATAGCCATGGCCAGAAAACGAGCGGACGTGGTTATTTGCGGGCGCAAACAGGAAAATCTGGATGGAGCCGTTGAAGATTTTGGCCAAGCAGGCCTGGACGTTATGACCCAGGTTGCAAACGTAGGAAAGTCTGATCAGGTGACGGGCTTATTCCAGGCTATCGAAAAACGATTCGGCAAACTCGATATCCTCGTGAATAATGTCGGCATGAATATCCTGACCCTGCTGTGTCAGAAGCTGAAGAAAGCCTGTGGGACAAAACTATGGAAACAAATCTGAAGGGCACATATTTGGCCTCGAGCCGGGCCGTGAGTTTGATGAAGAAGGCCGGAGGGGGAAAAATCATAAATATCAGCTCCATTGCTGCAAGAAGGGCCGCGAGGGGTATGGGAATATACTGTGTGGCAAAAGCGGGCGTTGAAATGCTTACCAAGGTGCTGGCCGTTGAGCTTGCAAAGGACCATATTAATGTTAACGCAGTCGCACCATCTGTGGTAAAAACCCGATTCAGCCAGCCATTCTGGAGCAACGAAGACCTGTTAAATGAAATTGCTAAAACCATCCCAATGGGAAGGATCGCGGAAACAGATGATGTGGTGGGGACTGTTCTATTCCTGGCATCCAGCCTTTCCGATTTTATTACCGGAGAGGTTATTACCGTGGATGGGGGAGCCATGGCATAGTGGCCAATTGCCGGTGGTTCTTTTTTCACCGCAGAGACGCAATGGTACAATTTTTTTGCTTTTCGATCTTTTAGTCTCAAACGAAGCCCCGTCATAACGGGACAAGCAGGGCGGTTTGAAGCGCATGTATTGGAATTCACACGTTATTATGAAAGGAGATCACTAAAATGAAATGTCACGAAGTAGATTATGAATTATTCGGAAACGATATGCAGATCGTGGAGATAGAACTTGATCCCGGCGAAACGGTAATTGCGGAGGCCGGAGCAATGAACTACATGGAAGACGGCATTTCCTACGAGGCCCGTATGGGAGATGGATCAAGAGCAGACGAGGGGATCATGGGCAAACTGCTGAACGTAGGAAAACGCGTCCTGACAGGAGAATCAATTTTTTTGACCCACTTTACCAACCAGGACCAGGGCAAAAAACGCGTTGCTTTTGCAGCTCCTTACCCCGGGAAAATCATCCCTCTTGATATGGACAAAGTGGGTGGGGAGATTTTTTGCCAAAAGGACGCGTTTCTGGCAGCAGCCCTTGGCACACAAATAGACATCGCATTCACAAAGCGCTTGGGCACAGGCTTCTTTGGGGGAGAGGGATTCATTCTACAGCACCTGCGAGGTGATGGTAAAGTTTTTGTTCACGCTGGCGGAACGGTGACCCAGAGAAAACTCAACAATGACATCCTTCGCGTGGATACGGGCTGCCTGGTGGCTTTCACCAAGGGAATCGATTATGACATCCAACGCGCCGGAAGCCTCAAATCTATGTTTTTCGGTGGCGAAGGCCTTTTTTTGGCCACACTCAGCGGCACTGGAACCGTCCTCCTTCAGAGCCTGCCGTTCTCTCGTATGGCCGATCGGATTCTTGCCCATGCACCTTCGGGTGGCGGTAGCCAAAAGGGCGAAGGCTCTATCCTCGGGAGATTAGGTGGTCTGCTGGACGGGGATTAAAATAGCTCATATAGCCACAGGAGAAAAGCATGCATAACAATCCTTTGCCCATAATAAAAAGCAATGACCTGACACGCCGACAGTTTTTATGGCTCACTTCCATATCTGCCGCAGGTTTGATGTCCGGGTGTGCAACCAATCCGGTGACCGGCAAACAACAACTCATGCTCTTATCCGAAGATCAGGAAATTCAGATTGACAAACAAAATACGCCGCATCAATTTTCAGCAGATTACGGCAAGGTGCAGGATAAAGCGCTGAATAATTACATTAACAATACCGGGAAAAAGATGGCCACACATACCCATCGCGCGAATATGCCTTATTCTTTCCGTGCGGTAAATGCTACCTATGTGAATGCTTATGCATTCCCGGGCGGGAGCATCGCCGTTACAAGGGGAATTTTACTTTCCTTAGACAATGAAGCCGAACTGGCAGCCTTACTTGGCCACGAATTGGGTCATGTAAATGCGCGTCATACTGCCCAACAAATGTCCAAGGGAGTGCTCACTCAGGCGGTTGTGGGTGGGATCTCAGTATTGGCGGGAACGCAAGGCAGCATGTACGGACAACTGGCTTCTCAATTGGGAACGATCAGTGCCGGTGCGCTCCTGGCTTCCTATAGCCGTGACAACGAACGCGAAGCGGATGCCCTGGGAATGCAGTATATGGTCCGTACCGGTTACGGCTCACAGGGGTTTGTTGGGCTGATGGACTTGCTCCAGAGCCTTGGCAAGCATAAACCCAATGCCATCGAATTAATGTTTGCCACCCATCCGATGAGTGAGGAACGTTACAAAACCGCTGTGAATACCGCCAATACAAAATACAAATCAGCTCAGAAGCAGCCATTATACAGAGAACGTTATATGGACAATACGGCCAGACTTCGTGATCAAAAAGGGGCCATCGAAGAGATGCAAAAAGGAGACAAAGAAATGGCAAGGCGTAAATATGGTGACGCCGAGGCCCATTACAGTAAAGCATTGGAATTAGCCCCCGGCGATTATGCCGGATTGGTTATGATGTCGACATGTCAGCTTGTCCAAAAGAAGTACCCAGCCGGCAGCCGCTATGCAGAAAAAGCGAAAAAGGTCTATCCGCAAGAGGCCAAAGCCTATCACCTTGCTGGATTTGCTAAAATTCATACAAAGGATTTCGAAGAGGCCTACAAGGACTTCAGCGAATATGAAAAAGTGTTACCCGGGAACCCCAACATAATATTTTTTAAAGGTTATTGTCAGGAAGGAATGCAGCATAAAAAGCAGGCTGTCGAGCAATACGATCGCTATTTAAAACTCGTCCAGCAGGGCGATTACGCTGAACATGCCTATCAACGCTTAAAGGAGTGGGGTTATTACAAGTAGTAGCCCACATGGGTGGTACATGATCTCGAGTTGCAGTTTCAATTATTGCTTGAAGTTCTTTCAGATCACTTTGGCGTTCTGACTTATGGTAAATTCGCTCATATTCAGACGCACTCTGAGCATAATAATCTATCATATTAGATTGTAGCGAGGTGTTGAAGTTTCGTTGACAAGGTTTGCACGTGGATTCCACTACTGAGCAGTCGAAGATCCCGTCTTTAGCGGGAGTGGCTAACCTTTACCCAGGTGAAGCTTCTCCGCTGAAGCGGAAGCACCTACTGGGTAACAATAACCAATTTCATCCCGATTTACGTGGAATCCCAAGGTTACGTGTTTACCTTGGCACTAACATGCCCTTGTTGGGTGATATTCTTTAGAAGGGTTTCATTCACCCATGCGTTAAGGCTTTTTCCGTTCTTTCGTGCTTGCATGGCAATTGTTTTATGAAGTTCCGGATCTACACGAACTATGAACTTACCAGAGTACGGTTTTTCGGGATCTTCTCCTCGCGCAGCGCAGAATTCAAGATAATCTTCGACTGAATCATGAAATGCTTTCCGCAAGTCTTCAACGGTTTCTCCCTCGAAAGTGATTACATCTCGCAAATTAATGACTTCTCCATGATTAATATTGGCATCATCTTCAAATTTAACTTTTGCAAAATATCCTTTATATTCCATCATGGTATCACCCCCGCTTCTTGTACCCAATCAGGAGATAAACTGTCCACTCTCATCCCAGCCGCGAAGAGAATAGTAATCCTTTAACATATGGTCGAGTTCTTGTTCTGTTATGATGTCTCCTGTCTTTTTAAGTTTGCGGTGAAGGCTTTTTGGCAGACACTCATCTTCAGGTTTCATTCCCTCACGTAGGTTAAAACGGCGCACAATGTCTGATATGGCCCCCGCCTTTTCTTGAAGGGTCTTTTGATCTACATCCAATCCTGTCACCGAATGGATGATCTCCTTGAGTTGTTCCCAGGGATATAGATCCCGATAAAAACGGCAGAGTATGAGGGCATCGAAGAGGGTCAAACGATCCTCAAAGTCCACAAAAAGCTCCGCCTTACCCTCAATCACATCGGGATCTATCATACC
>JAKLQB010000254.1 GCA_022013615.1 Desulfobacterales bacterium
AATGAGTGCATTGTTGACATGTAGCGTGCCGACCGGATCCCCTGGACGTAGCTCTGCCTGGTCGGTAAAAACTCTGGCAGGGCCGCGGTAACGCTCACAGCCCACGTACAACAAAGGTCCCACAGCCTGCAATCGAAAGACCAGGCGGTATAACCTGTCATATAGGCGGAAACCGCCCTTGATGACTCGTCGTGTGAAAGACATGGTCACCTCTGCCACTGGCTTCACTGTTCAATAAGTCGTAGACAAGGTCGGCAACACGTTCGGCGCTATCACGCCGACCCAGGTTCCATGCACGATCCTGGAGACGGGCAAGTTTCCGGGAATTGCCCAACAACGACTGCAAGCTCTCTACCAGTTCTCTCTCCGGTACCAGGCCTCCGACCCCATGGCGTTCAAGAAAACGCACATTGAACCCCTCCTGCCCTCCCAGTGAACCGGGCGCTAGAAGTGGCCTTCCGGAGGCCAGGGCCTCGGCCAGCGTTAAGCCCCCAGGTTTTGCAACGACCACATCCGCAGCGCGCATGAGGGTCTCCATCCTATCCGTCCAGCCGAAGAGCCGCACTTGTGTTGGCACCTCCGCAGCCAATGGGCCGAGCAGTTTCAGAGCCGAACCATTGTCGCCCGCTGCCACAAGGACCTGCCATGAAGTTCCGTGACGGATCAGGTCCACTACCACTCTGTGCAGGCCAAACCCCAGTCCGCCACCGGCCACCAGAACAGTGGGACGGGCAGGGTCCAGTCCCAGATCATGCCGCGCCCGGGTACACGACGGCAGACGCCGGAAACCCGGCATCAGGGGAATACCCGTAAGGTGTACGCGATGGGCCGGAACGCCGCGTCTCCGCAAATCCTCGGCCACATCCTCAGTTGGCACGCAGTAGTGGTCGGTGCGTGGCTGCACCCACAGATCATGTACACCATAATCCGTTATCACGGCAACTGTCCCTTGCCTTGCACTGCGCCACCGATTAATGCCCGATAGCAGGGCCGCCGGATGCATCTGGGTTGCAACAATGACATCAGGTGAAAAACGCAGCACCTCGACCCTGAGACGCCTTACCAGTAGGGCTGAAATCAATTTAATCATAGTTCGGCGGAAAATCTTGCCCGCCGGGGGCTGAAGAGTGCCTGTGAAACTCAGGATCGAAAAAGTGAACAGCATCCGATCCAGCAGACCGCGCTGCACAAAAAGCTCTCTTGCCCTTCCCGTAGCCGGGTGTCTCCATAAGCCCCGAATCATTTCCTTTAGCGGCTCTGGCATGCTGCCGGCAACCAGGAGCTGCCGCAAGGTGTGCCGATCATATTGATAGAGATTGTCGTAGAGGTCTGGATGGCGGGTAACGAGTTCCAGGTAGACATCCTTCACCACACTCGTAACACCTTCGTCCATGAGGGCCCAGAAGTCGAGTTGCCGGATACTTGCAGCAGGGTCCTGTTTATGCAGGCCGTGCTCGATGGCCTGAGCAGCTCGGCTGTGCCCGGCCCCCAGCCCCGATGTCAATACCAGAATCCGTCGGGGGCGTCGGCCCCTCGCGACGCGGAACGGATAGAAATGTGATGGACGGCTGCGCAACATTTCTGTCCCTCTTGTTTATTTGGATTTGACGTTCCAATCAAAAGTCAAACAATTCACCAAGAAGTGATTTGTGCTTTTTCTTCTTGTGGTGATAATCGTTCTTTCTGTATCCCTGATGTTGGATGGCATCCCGGTCTTCATGGCCCCTTGGGGAGGGGGAGGGGGTTGACCTTTCGATTATTTTATCCAGTTCTCCCCGGTCCAGCCAGACCCCGCGACACTGTGGACAATAGTCAACTTCAATTCCGGACCTTTCCGTCATGTTTAATTCAATGGTACATACAGGACACTTCATGGTTTTATTTTCTTTTGTTTGCTGCTTTTTTGAGGATTTTTCGATTGCACTTCCATTTAAGTTGAAATTCAATTTCCTCGCTGTCAAGCCCTCGTTCGTGTTCGATACTGATGCTGGCGCTAATCGGGACATGAACACGCTCTCCATCAATTTGTATGGAAAACTGTCGATCATTCTCCAGGGCATCTGCAAGACGACGTAGTTTCGCAATAAATGCCTTTTTTGGATATCTCTTTTCTACATCTCGATTCTTTTTTTGTTTCTTCATGGTGGCTCCCTTTCAATACACTGTCAAATTACAACAATTTCGTCTAATGGATTGCATGTTTGTGAAATGCCGACTATTTGTATGAATAAAGTCCATACATCTCCGGACAAACATGCTATTATGTGCCGAACAGCTCCTTGATTGGATCGACAAACAATGGATGATGGGCTCGCAAAAAGTTGCCCTAATGTCATTGCGAGTCGCACTATTAGCGGGGCAAAGAAATCTCATTAGCTGTAACAGCTTGAAACTAGAGCCCTCCTGGTGGTGTCATTTTAATACAGATCAACATTTCTTGAGCTCTTCCGCATAGCGATGTCCCTGAGGACAGTTCCGGCAAACGGTGAAGCTGAATTCAAGGGCCACACCCCCTTTTCCGTACATTTCAGTGTTTCTTCCATGAGCCCGAAGGTATCGAAGGGCGCAGGCCTGTTTTGATATGCGGAGCCTTCCCGGCTGGCGGGTGCACTCTATCAACTCCAGGTTGAGTGCCCCTCCTTTATTGTGCTGTCGAAAACCAGACATTCTTTCTTTCGTCACTTGAAGGAAGAACCTTCTTTGCTTTCAGGATATTTTTTCCATCCTGTATATATTTCCGGATTTGGTTGACGGACTTTCTGCATCTGCCCCAATCGATTTCCAATTGCTTGAGGTCATGAGAATAGATATATGCCTCTTTTAGTTCCGTTCTCACCTTCTCGAGGTCGTCGAACAGGATGTTCAGGGTTGCATAGACGCGGTGCAGACTATCGAGGGCCAGCCAGGAGCCATCTTCTTGGTATCTAAGACACATAGACATGCAATTGGACTGCATCATGCACACATCGGACTCCAACCGGTTGACATATTTGATGAGCTGCATCAGGTCATCTTGCTCGCGCTCTCTGGCCCAGACCTCATGGTCTTGTTCTAGCTTTTCCAAGGCCCTTTGGACCTTTTGAACATCATGCACTAGTTGCCGGAAATCCTGTCTAATCATCAAATACATGAACCCCCTCCTTTCGTCAGCGGCTCAAAATATAGCTTGTCGGATGTGTCATAATCGGTGCTGACTGTTTCCGGGTTACTGTTTGACCATGATGATCTCGATCCCCTGACCGATCCGGTTGGGGCCGCCCCCCCAGGATCAGAAGCATTTCTCTATTCGTCCTTCTCCTTCTTAACCACCCTTATATCAGTGATCCTTGTTAAGGGGTATTGACCTTCTTCATCCTTCTCCAGATACTTAACCATGTCCCAGAGGGTATTCAGCGCCGTGGTAACACCTACAAGCGCTTCCATCTCAACACCTGTTCGGGCATGTGTTTTAACAAGACACCAGGCCTCAATATATTCCCTTGAAACTTCGAAGCTTACATTTACCATATCCAAAGCTATCTGATGACAATGGGGGATCAGGAGATGTGTCTGTTTCGCGGCATTCATTGCAGCAACCTCTGCCACCAAAAGCGGGTCCCCCTTCTTGATCTGTCCCTGATCAATCTTTCGGATCGTACCGGGAGAAAGATGTATCCTTCCCGCAGCCTCTGCCTGTCGTTTGATAACAGGCTTTTCTGAGACATCCATCATGCCCATGTTTCAAAGAACCTCCTTTCTCTTAACGCGATTGCCAGCAGTCACAAGGGCTGGAAAACGGCCCGCTCGGTCTCTTAAAAAGAGTAACAACGAACCACCACAATTGCACAACCCGATTTCAAACATCCTCTGTCGGCTGATGCAAGGTTTTCTCTTCAATCGATTGCACCCGTTTTAACACATGCTTGCACCGCGGACAGAAAATATGTGCAATATCATTTTCCTCCATCGCAGCCTCAATCGGGATTTCATACTCATATGGCTTTGATTTTTCTTTCGCACAATCTTTGTTGTCACAATAAAATCGTAGTTTCATGATTTTTCTCCTTAAAGCTTGTTCGTTTTGTTGAAAACCTTGACTTTCCGCCTTTAACTCAAACCCGAAGTGACGGGCTCGATAATTTGCCCAGCCACCTTTTTAGATTCTGTAAAGAGCGACTGCTGTGACAGAGTGTAAGGCCGAACCGTTATGTTATTTTACATATCGCTCCTTGATTCTATCAAACTTCATCGTAGGCAGATCAATCGTCACATAGGTTAACTCATTAAGTTGGCCGGGTTGAATACATGTTGTTCTTCCGAGCTTTGCATGCCATCGTCCTGAAACTTCAGGAGACTCATGGATATGGCCGTGGAGTGAGAGCTTTGGCTGATATTTCTTAAAAAAGTTGTAAATTGCCTTTGATCCTACTCCGTCAGCAACGCGATACACTCTGTCTAATTCCATGCCGTATGGGGGCGTGTGCATTACATATACACTCTTTGACATATCCTCGGGACGAACCAGGCGATTGAGTTCCTCTTCTATGGTTGGGAGGCTTTTTGCATAGGAAAACCAGTCATCTATCTCCTGCCATCCATCTGGTGTAGATAACACTCCTTTTCCAAACTGCATCTGGAATATATAGTCATCTGTGTCCATTCTACACCTGTCTTTGAGCCGGAAAGGATAATCAACTATCCAGTTCATACCTACGAATTCGTAACCTCCAACTTCAAATTTCCGCTGTGCCAAACAGATCACAAAGGGATACTTGTTACAGGTTTCCTCAAAGAGATGATCAAAGATTCTAAGGTCATCGTTTCCTGGGTAGCACAGATAATAAATCCCGGCTGAATTGAATCGTGAAAAATGGTTATCAAGGTAGTTTGAAATAAATTCGCCCTGTCTAAATGGATCGCTGTTCCAGGGGAGCATATCACCACCATTAATGACTATATCTGCCCGAAGGCCCTTTGCTGTTTCCAACAGCCGCTCGTATTTCCACCTGTTTCCATGCAGGTCCGTTACAAACAGCACTTTCATTCAGGAAAAACCTCCAGCATGTCACAAAACGGTATAGACTATCTTTATAGTTTTAAATCAACCTGCGCGGTATTTCTCAGGCAACACGGCTTTGGTTCCCCATTCTTCAGGGAACTTTTGGCCGGGCTCTTCACCTAATTTTTCTTTTCTTTTCGAAAGCCCTGGTCGGGCAAATTGCATATGGCCTTCTTTCATTGTTCGGCCATTAATGACAGCCTCGGATCGCAGCCTTCGGCCGGCGGATTTTTCCATCCTTTGTCCAAGCCATAAAACGCGATCCACATCATACCCATGTTCAATCCCCAACTCATCAATCATAATCAGGGTATCCTCTATACAGATCAGACCGACGTAGCGAGGGTCTTTATAATAGTACTCCCCGGTCCCTCTGACCGGACAGTCATCAAGGAAGTTGGATGGTTGTCCGCCCAGGCCGCCGAAAGTTGCCTCATAACGGGTAATTCCAGCCTGAAGTGTAGCCAGAACAGATGCCGACGCGACACGCTTGGTCTCGTGGAAATGCGCCACATGCAGGTTGTTATCCGGCATCTCATCAAGAATCATGGAAAAGTAGCGATAGACATCAGCCGCCGAGGCTGAACCATCATGGTCGGCATGTTCGATGTCATAGGCGCCGATCTCCAGCCAGCGTTTCGTGAATTCCACTGCATCTTTAAGCTTTGTAGCGCCACCAATCGGGCTCCCCCAGATTGTGCTGACCGTGCCGCACATCTTTATGCCAGCATCAGTGGCCTTTTTGATACACCTCTCTGCCTCTTTCCAGTATTCAGGAAGTGTTGTGCCGGAATTGGCAAAATGATGCTCCTCCTCGGTGGAGACCATCATCAGGATTCTGTCAGGGCCCACCCCTTTTTCTTTAAGCTCAATTGCTGTATCCACTGCGGGTTCGCGAATAGTGACAGCCGTAAAGCATAGATCATCATAATTGACGCCACGCCTCTTACACCTTTCTTTAAACCGGGCACTCCTGAAATAAGCAAGGACCTCTTCCGCATCTTTGAACTGTGGTATACCCTTTGGACTCCCGAGGTTCGTAACCTCAACATGACGTGCACCCGCAAAGATTATCTCTTCTGCGTAAAAGATTTTGGCTTCAGTGGAGTAGAATTTTTCCTCATGCTGAAAACCATCACGTATTGTGATGTCACCAATCTCCACCTTCTTTGGCATTCTCGGAAAGATCTTCCAGTAATCATATTCTGTGTTCTGCATAAAATATTCTCCTTTCTGATAAAAGTTTTGGTGCTCTCAAAAAAAGCCAACATACTCTGTTTTTTCTTCGTGGTCCCCGGTCTTGTCCGCCAAACGGGAAGGGATTTCCTCTTCAACCAAAGGACGAACGCTAATGAGGTCTTAAAAGAATCACTACACGTCCCTTTGTTCCATCTACTCGTATTATATCACCATCATTAACGATTTTAGTTGCCACCGATGTTCCTGAGACTGCCGGAATTCCGTACTCTCTGGCGATAGTTGCGGCAAGGGACAGCATGCCCCCAGTATCGGTAACCAATCCCCTGATCTTTGAAAAAATGGTTGTAATTGCCGGTGAAGCATATGGGCACACTAATATGGTACCAGTTTTCACTTTTATAAAGTCTCTATGATCGGTAATAACTGTGGTAGGCCCTTCTACTACCCCGGGTGACGCAGGGGACCCTCTAACTACCCATCCGGTTTTTTCCTTTTCCCTGGCAATACCGGCAAGACCGAAGAGCTTACCAGACCTTAGCCAAAACGGCTCTCTATAAGGTCTTCCAAAATTTTGTAACGCTTCTTTCATCTTTTTTTCTCCTTACAAAAAACACTCTCGTCCGGTCACTCCTCAGCAGTCTCTCATGCAACCTTAGCTGCCGCCTCAAAGCCCAGATCAAAGGCCTTCAGGTTTGTGTCCACAAGCGCGGGCTTGATTGTTCCCCGTATGGCCTGCCGGAACAATTCAACGTCCAGAGGCACCCTGCCGGTCTGGGCAAGAGCGCCTAACATGACTATGTTTAAAGACAGCACTGTCCCTGCCTGCAACGCCAGGGCGGTAGCATCAAAGGCAATGAGTTTGCTGATCCGCCCTGCGATTTTATCAAAAGTGGTTTTGACATCGGGATATTCAGCTTTTCCCTGGGCCACAGTATAGGGCGGAACAGGGCTTGTATTGGCAATCACCAATGAATCCGCATTGCATTTACTTATGGCCCTGATAGTCTCGGATGGTTCGAACCCTACAAGCGCATCCGTTTCACCATCTGATATGGCGG
>JAKLQB010000255.1 GCA_022013615.1 Desulfobacterales bacterium
CAATCGGATAGCGTCAGCGGAACCGTTCCAAAAACCTTCTGCAGAAACGGCATGTATAGGACCATCAAATGCAGCGCAAACCCCGCGACGAAACTTCCTAGAATATATTTGTTGCTGAAAAAACCAATAAAGTTCTTCGTTCAAAGGCCAGGTATTCCCGCCTTTATCAGAGACAAACCTCTCTCCCGATCCCCTACACGGACACCAGGCCCTGGATAGGAGAAAGGGAGCTTTGAGGAGAATAATGATGGATAAATCGATGAATAACCCAGGATAACAGGTGGTGGACTTTTTAGACTTTCAAAAAAAGGAAAAAGGACATATAGTTTTTTGAAACGAGTCTGATAAATGAATCATAATGGCATGAAGCGTCGCTTTTTTATTAAAAAACTCCTGACCTGGGCCAAAATGTGTCTCATGTTAGGCCTTTTTCCCTCTAATTCATTTCTCAAATCCGCAAGTGCTATGGAAAATGAAAATACTATGGGAGCTAAGCATCAAGGCTTAAGTCTCAGGGAAATCGTGCTCAAAAAAATCCATCATGGTAACGACGGTTTTGTAAATCCCTTTAGCGGTATGGATTTCAGAAATCCATGGCAGATGATAAGGTGGAAGCTGTTTTCAGAAAACCGTTTCAAGGCCTTTTATAATGAGGAGAGTGTGATTCCTGTTTCTATTGATTGGGAGCCTGTAAAGCGCAGCAATGGACTTTCGATCACATTTATTAAGCATGCCAGCGTAATGATAAAGGATCTGGACAAATACATCCTTGTGGATCCCATTTTTTTCGGTCTTTTCCGGTTTCTCAAGGATTTTTCACCCCTGGCCTTTGATACAAAAGAAATTCCCCTGCCTGATCATGTCCTGATCACACACGGTCATTACGACCACTTAGACAAGCCTTCCCTTGCTTCTCTCGGAAAAGAAACCCATGTGATTACGCCCATGGGTTACAACGATGTCTTTAATGACCTGGGAATGAATTGGCGGACCCAGATGGACTGGTTTGATACCTATAAGGACGGCAAACTGGAAATCACGCTCCTTCCCTGCAATCACTGGACCATGAGGAACCCCCTGGTCGGACCCAACCGGTCGCTTTGGGGTTCATTCCTTGTCAAGACTGCCAGTGGGGCCACTATCTTCATTTCCGGAGATACAGCTTATTTTGATGGTTTCCGTGAGATCGGAGAAGAATTTTCCATTGACCTGGCAATTTTCAACCTGGGCGCCTATGAACCTCGCTGGTTCATGGCTACAAGTCACATAAATCCCAGTGAAACAGTGCGGGCATTTCGGGAACTTCAGGCCAGGCACCTCCTCATTGTTCACTGGGGAACCTTCCGTTTAGGCGATGAGCCAGCACATTTCCCGCCGAATGATCTCCGGAGGGAATTACAAGAGGAAGGACTTTTGGACCGTCTTGTGGACTTAAAACATGGACAAACTCTGTTTTATGACAGGAGAAAGTAACTCACCTGCCCTGAAACCTAATCTCCTTTAGGTACTATGATTATATTAACACGCCTGTTCTGAGCGCGCCCTTTTGATGTTTCATTGCTGGCAATTGGTTCATAGAAGGAACGGCCCACAGCCTCCAGGTTCGCGGGATCAAGGCCCTGTTCATTTTGCAGGTAATTGACCACCGAGGCAGCACGGGCAGCAGAAAGCTCCCAATTTGATGGGAACTTATAATGATACCCCGGAGAAATGGGGACATCGTCAGTATGTCCCACCACCCGGATTTGCTTGCCCTGAACATTTTTCAGTGTGTTCCCGATCTTTCCTAAGATCATCCTTCCTTTAGGACTAATTTTAGCCTTACCAAATTCGAAGAGAATGCGATCAACAAAAGTGACGGAGATCTTTTCCTCAAATGTTTTAATGGTTACCTCCTGATTTTCAATCTGTTTTTTAAGATCGGAAACAAGATTCTCGTAAGTAGTTTTCAACTGGGCGATCTTGATCTCGGTAATGTCCTTTTCTCCCGTAATGTTAGAAAGCTTAAGTTGAAGCCTCTCGATCTCACCCTTGCCTTTAGCAATTTCATCCTCCAAGAAAAGTATACGCGACTGGGAACTCTTGAGTTTTTCCTGAAGCTCTGTAGTCGCAGCGTCCCTGTATGTGAGTTCAGTCTCCAGGGCTGCCTTAACCTTTTTTTCTTCCTCGAGTTGTTTTTCTAAATTATTCAGCTCTTCCTCAAATGATGATAGTCTTTGATTCTTCACACTTATCGTGTTCTCAAGTTCGGAAATACGCTCATTTGCACTCTTAAGTGCCATGCTATTGATATCATATGAGGATTTCAATTGGTCCATTTTGCTCACGGTTAGGGCCTTTTCGGTTTCGAGGTCAGAAAGCTGACGTTGAATCTCCTCAATCTCACCCTTTCCTTTAGCAATTTCACCGTCCAGATAAAGGATCCGCGACTGGGAACTCTTGAGTTTTTCCTGAAGCTCTGTAGTCGTAGCATCCCTGTATGAGAGTTCAGTTTCCAGGGCTGCCTTAGCCTTTTTTTCTTCCTCGAGTTGTTTTTCTAAATTCTGGAGCTTTTCCTCAAATTCTGCAAGTTTTTGGTCCTTATTATTTGATGCACTCTCAAGTTCGGAAATCCGCTCATTCGCATTGTTAAGTTCACTAAGATCGGCGTCATAGAGGGATCTTAACTGGGCCATTTTGGCCTCGACTTTATCTTTTTCTCCGCTCATCTCAGAGAGCTGATCTTGAAACCCTTCAATCTCCTTTTTGTCCTTAGCAATTTCATCCTCGAGAAATGTGATCCTGGAGCGGGAGTCCTCAAGTTTTTCCTTAAGCTCCATGGCCACGGCGTTTCTGGATGACAATTCAGTAAAGAGTGCCTCATTTGCCTTTCTTACCTCTTCAAAATCACTTTCTAAATTATGGATCTTCTCCTCAAATTCGGAAAGTCCCTGGTCTTTGACGGTTATCATATTCTCAAGTTCTTCAATTTTCTTTTTGGTATTCTCCAATTCCCCAAAAAGTTCGACATCTTTCTCGATTTTATCATGAAGTGCTGTTTTTTCTTGATCCAATTGATTAATTTTTTCATTTAAACCAGACAGCTTTTTTTCACTGATTACAAGGGCATCTTTCGTATCAGCATACTTCCCATAGAGAATTAGCCCTGAGATAATAGCTGCCGCCAGGACCAGGGACAACACGATAATGGCGTTTTTTTTCATTGCTACCCCCTCCCTCCTAAATGATTGTTTATCAATTCGAGGTACACATTTGCCTGTTTTTCCAATGAGTCTACGTCCACATATTCATTTGGGCCGTGTGCATGTTCACCGAAAGGGCCGTAGATGATCGTCGGTACCCCGGCATACCTGTAAAACCTGGCGTCTGTC
>JAKLQB010000256.1 GCA_022013615.1 Desulfobacterales bacterium
CGTTAGAAGAAAAACGCTGATTGAACGATTTGGCATCGCTGCCGCGTTGATTGTTTCACTGCTTATTGTGGCGCCTTCTCATTTCTCCTTTGCAGATAATCCGCCAGTGAAAATTGGCGTCCTGGCCAACAGGGGAATTGTACGGTGTCTGGAAAAATGGTCACCAACGGCAGAGTATCTCACGGACAAGATTCCGGGCAGGAACTTCGTAATAGTACCGGTCGACTCCGAAGGAATTTTATCTTTTGTTGAGCACGGAATAGTAGATTTCGTCCTGACTGACCCGTCCATTTATGTAGAACTGGAAAACCAGTATGGTGTTAACCGGATTTCCACATTTAAAAATCTCACTTTAGATGGCGTAAACACAAAATATGGAGGAACGATCTTTTGCAAGGCCAATCGGAGCGATATCCTGCGCCTGTCAGATCTCAAAGGCAGAAGATTTATGGCCGTAAAAGAAATCTCCTTTGATGGGTGGAGGATGGCCTGGCGGGAGTTTAAAGAAAAAGGTATTGATCCCTATCGCGACTTCAAGGAGCTGAGATTCGGAGGCACGCACGATGCGGTGGTTTACGCAGTTCAACAAGGCAAAGTGGATGCAGGGACAGTAAGAACGGGTACATTGGAGAGAATGGAAACGGAGAAAAAGATAGACGTTAAAGGCTTCCAAGTGATCCAGAACCACGGAGGAGATGCCATTGGCTTACCTTTTCTTCACTCCACCCGTTCTTATCCGGAATGGCCTTTTGCAAAAGTCAAACACACACCCGATGAACTGGCAGAAAAGGTTGCAATAGCATTGCTTGAAATGCCTGAGAGCTCCCCTGCTGCAAAGGCGGCAGAATGTGCAGGTTGGACCATACCTCTGAACTATCAGCCGGTACATGAATGTCTAAAAGAATTGAAAGTGGGACCTTACAAGGACCTGGGGAAGATAACGCTCGACGATGTTTTAAAAAAATATTGGAGGTGGATTTTTGCTGTAGCCATTTTGTTTTTGTTAGCGGTAGGGACCAGCATTTTCAATCTGAGGCTTAGCCGAAGTGTTAGAGCTTCAAACATAAGGTTGAAAAAAGAAATCGAAGCGCGTAACGAAGCCGAGGAAGAGCTTAAAAAATCTGAATCAAGATACCGGACACTGGTAGAGAGTTCTACTGACGCCATCTTGATGATGGACAAGGAAAGAAATATAGCCCATTGCAACCAGGCATGCCTTGATCTTTTTGGTTACAAGCAAGGTGAAATCGAAGGTAAGCCCATAAGGATCATCCATCCTTCTGATGAAAGCTACGATTTGTTCGGACAGACTGCCTATCCGGTTATTGATGAGCATGGTTACTTCAGGACAGAATGGGAGTTCATGCGGAAGGACGGCGCTATTTTTCCGGTGGAGTCAGTGACATCGCCATTACGGTTATATGATGGAACGATAGAAGGATATATCGCTGTAATTAGGGATATTACCGAGCGCAAACAGGCTGAAGAAGCGCTGCGTGCGTCAGAGCGTAGTCAGAAGGCCATAATTGACTTTGCCCAGGCAGGTATTGTTCTTATTGATTCGGAAACGCATGTGATCATTGATGCCAACCCGACCGCTGTGGATATGATTGGCGCTTCGAAAAAAGAGATGATCGGTAAGGTCTGTCACCAGTATATCTGCCCTGCAGAAGTAGGGAAATGCCCTATTACGGACCTCGGCCAGGAGGTTGACAATTCGGAGCGCGTGATCCTGACAGCCAAAGGGGAGAGTGTTCCGGTTCTCAAGAAAGTGATACCCATTACATTGAATGACCATCAGTACCTGCTCGACAGCTTCATTGATATTTCTGATCTCAAGCGGACGGAAATAGAACTACAAAAAGCCAAGGAAGCCTCGGAGGTTGCCAATCGGGCCAAGAGCGAGTTCCTGGCCAATATGAGTCATGAGATACGTACCCCCATGAACGGCATCATCGGGATGACGGATTTGGCTCTAAGCACGGATCTGACTAAGGAGCAGCGAGAATACCTGGACATGGTGCAGGTGTCCGCTGATTCCTTGCTTACTCTCATAAACGACATCCTGGATTTCTCCAAGATCGAGGCAGGCAAACTGGAACTTGAGGAAATCGACTTTGATCTGCGCACCACCCTGGAGAATGCCGCGGAAATGCTGGCGGTGAGGGCCCACGATAAGGGGTTGGAGCTGACCTGTCACATCAAATCTGACGTACGCACCGCTTTGGAGGGAGACCCTTCCAGACTTCGCCAGGTCATCATCAATTTGGCCGGGAATGCTATCAAGTTTACTGAAGAAGGGGAGATAGTCATCCGGGCGGAGACGGAGAAGGAGGAAGACTCCTCAGTTATTTTACACTTTATTGTTTCGGACACGGGCATCGGGATTCCTCCTGACAAAGTGGGAAAAATCTTTGAAGAGTTTAGCCAGGCGGATGGGTCCACCACACGAAAATATGGCGGCACAGGGCTGGGTTTGAGTATCTCCAGGCAGCTTGTGGAGATGATGGGCGGGCGTATCTGGGTGGAAAGCGAATTAGGCAAAGGGAGCACTTTTCACTTCACGGTCCGTTTTAGGTTGGGCCGTGCAGAGGCAAGAAAAGCAGTACGCCTGAGGGATTTTGACCTATCAGGTTTGCCAGTTCTTATTGTGGACGACAATGCCACCAACCGCTTGATCCTTAGTGAGATGACCTCTTGCTGGGGTCTCGTGCCCGCGGAAGCGGCAGACGGGAAGGAGGCACTTGTCAAGATTAAGACGGCATTTGACTCCGGAAAGCCTTACCGACTTCTATTATTGGACCTACAGATGCCAGTGATAGACGGATTTGAGGTGGCAAAGAGGATAAAGGAAAGTGCTTATGGAACGGGCGTGCAGATCATTTTGCTCACATCCGCGGGGCAAAAAGGAGATGGAGCACGCTGTAAGGAGGTGGGGATATCGGGATATTTACCCAAACCCGTAAAGCATTCAGAGCTTTTGGACGCCATAATGATGACCCTTGGGCATCCAACTGAAGAAAAGGCCTCTGTCATTACCCGCCACACCATCCATGAGGTCCGGAGGAGGTTTAACATCCTTATGGCCGAGGACAATTTGGTTAATCAGAAACTGGCCGTGAAGATGCTGGAAAAACAGGGTCATCGAGTTGTCGTTGCCTCAAATGGGAGGGAGGCAGTGGATGCCCTTGGAAAAGAGCATTTTGATCTTGTCTTGATGGATGTTCAGATGCCGGAGATGGACGGATTGGAAGCGACGAAGGCAATCAGGCAAAGAGGATTTGACAACATACCGATCGCGGCCTTGACAGCTCATGCCATGAAGGGAGTA
>JAKLQB010000257.1 GCA_022013615.1 Desulfobacterales bacterium
CGTCAATCGCTCGTGCCCTCTGCACCATGTCCACAATCAGAGAAGTTATTTACTTATTTAAGGACGTCCCCGTTTTTATTTATTCGAATCGTTTGAGAAAGTCAAAATGTAGTTTCCGTGGACGTGGAAAGCGGGGCGCAGGGCTTGGGGTAGAGGGCATGGAGCGATTGACGATTTTTGATTGACTATTGGCTATTGACGATTGTATCTCACCGCAGAAGCGCACAGAGGTCGGAGGACAGGGGTATTAGGAAGCCCACTTTAGTCTAAGTTTTTTTTGAGAATGAGCACAATCTTGTAGGTAAAGGTTGATAAGATTCTGATAGGGAACTCCGGTTTCTTCAGCCAGTTTCCTAAAATAATCGATAACATCAATACCTAGTCGCAGTGTCACCTGCTTTTTAAGGTGTTTGGCATAAGGGTTTTTAACTGATTTTGAAAAATCGTATTCTTTTCTCATAAGATATTTTATGCTTTTTTAGATTTGACTCGGCTTTTGTCCGATCCCTGGCATTAAACCCGAAGTTGATAGTCTGCGATGAGCCGGTTTCAAAGCAGGAACGAGGCCTTTTTGTTTGGCTCGAAGCAGGACGCCAGCGGTTCCTGTTAGCCGAAACCCTTGCATTTCCGCAATACGCCTGGCCAACTTGTCGTCCAGAATTACAAGAGCCGAAGGATGATTCGTAGCAAGAGCCAATACCTCTGATTAACCCGGACCCAAATCAGCAATCAGTTGTAAATACATTGGCATGCTAACGCTTCTTATTTCAACCTATGTATAATTTTCCAACGGAGGGACATCTTCGCCCTGAGCCTGTCCTTCTTTTAACTCCTTTTTCACTGCCTCAGGAACGGTAATATGGCCGTAAAGTTTTTTCAATAGTTCCAATAGTCCCAGTCGATGAAGATAAAATAACGGAGAAGTGTTTACAACGCTAATTTCAGGCATTTTTAAGGTCTCTTTCTAACTCCTCCTTTGTCAGATCAAAGATGGGAGCCCCATAGTTGCCCAAAGACTGTAAAAAGCTAATTCTTGACACTCCCGCAAATTCTGCTGCCCTCCCTGAACAAAGCTTTCCCATCTCGTAAAGCTTGACGGCTAAAACCTTCGTGGCCCCCTTGGCAAACTTTTCGGGAGTCTCTTTCAGCGAAATCAGCACTGAATCTGGACATTGAATCGGGATGGTTGGCATGTTATTATCCTCCGTTCCATGTCTTTTTTCTAAACATTACCTGCAATTCAGTTTTGTGTCAACGAAGAATCATTATATATCAAAGTGGATCTTGGGGACATATGATTATAAATTTACCGGCGCAGAGATTTGAGGGACGGGGCCGGCCCCGGTTAAATACGTTTCACTGTTACTATCGTAAATTTAACAGGGCCGGCATGTTGAATATGCATAAACACCTATTCAGGGAGACAAAAAATGAAAATAAAACTTAATTTAATGGTCTTATTCGTATTTGTATTCGTTTTCCTGATGATACAATCTTTATCCGTATTTGCTGAATTAATTGAGCCATCTCGAACGCTGGAGGGTCAACAAAAACCTATGGGGCGACTGTCGGTGTTTAGTGAGCCCCCTGAGCTCGATGTTCTTTTAGACAGCGTAGAAATTGGAAAAACGCCGATAATTTCAGAGGAAGTAACGTCCGGGGTTCATATATTGCGGGTTAAAGATACTGAAAAAGAAATTACTATCCTGTCAGGAAAATCCCTTTAATTGAGTCTTTTCAAAGATTCCCTAATTGAAATCCCTGAGAAAAAGGCCGAGGCGAGCACAGGTGCAGATGACGTTCTATGGTGCGAGCGCAGCGGTTTTGGCCGGTGTGGGTTTGCAACGTTGGGGTTTATCAAAGGCTTTTTATCAATTCGAGGTACACATTTGCCTGTTTTTCCAATGAGTCTACGTCCACATATTCATTTGGGCCGTGTGCATGTTCACCGAAAGGGCCGTAGATGATCGTCGGTACCCCGGCATACCTGTAAAACCTGGCGTCTGTC
>JAKLQB010000258.1 GCA_022013615.1 Desulfobacterales bacterium
CAAGGTCGTTGCGATTGTCTCGGATTCAGGACATGGTATGGATAAAGAGACCCTGAACCAGATATTTGATCCTTTTTTTACACTCAAAGATGTTGGTAAAGGCACGGGACTGGGACTTTCCACAACCCATGGTATTGTTGAGCAGCACAAAGGCTCTATCGCCGTATCATCAAAACAGGGGAAGGGCGCGAAATTCACGATCTATCTCCCTTTCGGAAAAACGGGAAGCTCCCAAAGACCTGAATCACAAAAGAAAATATTCATGGGACAGGGACAAAAAGTTCTTATTATTGACGATGACCTTCCTGCACTTGAAGCATTAACCAATTTAACAAAAGGATTGGGTTATAAGGCTATTGCTGTTGATCGACCTGTTGAGGCTTTGGATAATTATGACAAATGGTCGCCAGATATTGTACTTATGGACCGAAATATGCCTGAAATGGATGGCCTTAGTTGTATCAAACAGATAATGAAAACTGATCCGAACGCAAGGATCATAATTGTTTCCGGTTATGAAGATTCAGGCCAGGACGGGATTGATGACAATATCAGGAGTCTAATAAAGGGCTATCTTACCAAGCCTTGTGGAACCGAAGAATTGAGCAGGATGCTTTCTCAAGCGCTTGAGCAGTAATTTAAACATGGAAACTGATCTGAATATTCTCATTATTGAGTCCGACCCTTCGATTTCAGCAGGGCTGGAGAAAAAAGTCAAACACCTTGGGTTCCGCCGGTCTTGCACCGCCTCACCGGATAAACCTATTGCACAACTGGAAACTTTGAATCCTGACCTGGCTATTCTAGGGCCCTTTTTGGACAAGGAAACCTCCCTCAAGTGCATTCATAAACTAAGGATAATCGATCCCTCCATACCAATATTGACCTCTTGCGAGGAAAATTCGCTGTCTGAAGACTCTACCTCATCTTTTGAGGGGGTCCATCTTCTCGGCCAGGATATCGATCCGGACGATATTTTAAAGGCCATAGAGAACGCACTAAAGCACAGGGCTGAGGCTGAGTTGCGGCCTGACTTTCCTTCACTTATAGGGCAAAGCCCGGAGATTAAGAGCATCAGGAAAAAGATCCGAAAGGTGTGTGACAAGGATATCACCGTGCTGGCCACCGGCGATACCGGGACCGGCAAAGAGCTCATAGCCCGCTCGATCCATTACCATTCCCTGCGGAGCGGGGGGCCACTTGTCAAGGTAAACTGTGGAGCCCTGCCGGATGAGCTTCTGGAAAGCGAGGTCTTTGGGTTTCAGACAGGGGCCTTCACTGGCGCATATAAGGACAAGCCGGGCCGCCTTGAGATGGCCAACGGGGGAACGCTGTTTATTGATGAAATTGGCGATCTTTCTCTTTCGCTCCAGGTCAAGTTTCTTCAGGTGTTAGAGGACAAGGCTTTTTCCAGGCTTGGGGGAACCCTGGACAAATTCATTGATGCGCGAGTGGTGGCTGCTACTAATTCGGATCTCCCTAAAAAGGTCCGTGAGGGAACTTTCAGAAAGGATCTTTTTTATCGCCTTAACGTGGTAAACATACACGCGCCTGCTTTAAGAGAAAGGAGGAATGATATCCCGCTGCTTACCCACTACTTTATAAATAAATACTGCTTTGAATTCAAAAAAGAGGTTTTTGACATACCCGATAAGATCGCCAGACTTTTTCTGGCATACAAATGGCCGGGTAATGTGAGGGAGCTTGAAAACGTAATCCGGCGGGCAATTGCCATCAGGGATTGGGATTTTGTTTTTGAAGAGTTTAACCTGGAAAACCTGAGCCACGAAAATGAGCGTGTGTCCAGCTTGGGTAATCATCATCTGCCTCCTGTCTGGGGCGATGATAAGATACAGAAAGTTTTTCGAGACGGTGATTTTTCTCTTAAAAAAGTTAGTAAGACCTATGTCTCTGAAGCAGAACGCCAGGCTATTTTAGGGGCACTAAAAGAAACCCAGTGGAACAGAAAAAAGGCCGCTAACCTGTTACACGTAAGTTATAAGACACTCCTCAACCGCCTCACTGAATTTGACCTGAAACCATAGGTAAACGTGAATCCCGCTTTTATCGGGAAACCTGTGGCCGGCTACAACCCATAGTAAGGATCAACATGCATTCATCTAAACACTCCTTGCTCAGCAAAGACGATTCTCTCCTTGTGATAATTGATATGCAGGAACGGCTTGTTCCTGCCATTTCTGAAAAACAGATGGTTCTTGAAAACATTGCCAAGCTCATCAAATTTTCTCACATCATTGGAATTCCGGTTGTGCTTACAGAGCAACAAAACCTTGGACCTACGCTCCCTGAAATAAGTAAAGAGCTGATAGGGGTCCAACCTATCACCAAAATAGAGTTTGACTGTTTTGGATCCAATGTATTTAGAGAGCAGATTAGCCGGCTAAACAGGAATACCCTGATCATCGCCGGGATAGAGGCACATATCTGTGTGGCGCAGACGGCAGTGCACGCAGTTTCACAATACACCGTGCATGTGGTGAGTGACGCTATCTCATCCCGTTCGCCTCATAATCGAGAGGTTGCCCTTCAAAGAATGCAGCAGTGCGGAGTGACCATCACGTCTACAGAAATGGTAATGTATGAACTGCTGGGGAAGGCGGGAACAGACAGTTTCCGTGAAGTGCTCAAACTGGTAAAGTGAGCCTCGAAATGATACCTCAAATGAGTCGAAGTCAAATTGAGGTGGTACTTGGCATCCGGTACTGGGCGCTGGTTTAAAGGAATGTTTTTCGTTTTCTATATATCCCTATCAGGTTATCACTTCATCCAATACCACACTTACTTCATGCGCGCTGCGCTTTATTCAATAGACCATAGATCTTGTCATCATGTTCCAGATATGTCTGCGCCAGCGAGGTATTACCCATTATTAATGTCAGCAAATTGTTATAATCGTGTGCAATACCTCCGGAAAGAGCGGCTATTGATTCAAGTTTCTTGGCCTTGAGAAGTTCCTCTTCAGTCACCTTCCGCTCAGAAAGTTCTTTCTCCAACTGCTTGACTTTCAGCCGCAGTTCTTCATAGGTTGATTTTTTCTCCAATATGAGATTCTCCTCCTAATGAACCGTAATATCATCTCTGATCGTCCAACCGTTCTGCGGCACTATTATTGTTTTTGATTGATCTCCGTTCCACACATATAAAACGAGATCTCTTGTGTTCTCCACCCAGAAACTTTTACAGGGTATGCTATCCGCCTGGGGCACATCCTTGTTTCCACACCGATTACCACGATTACTAAAGGACAACAACTCGGCAACTTCCTGATTAACCTTTTGCTCTTCAACCTCCATAAATTCAATATCCTCAAGTGAAATTTCGTTTAGGCTTTTCTGTTCTAAATTCAACCATTCGCTTAATCTTTGTTTAACACTGGTCATTATTTCTCCTCTTTGCCCCTAACGAATTTTGTTTCAATAATCTATATCGGCGCTTTTTTCATAGACTTGAGATTTTGTTTGGTCTTTGCACGCTTTAAAACTTTCTGGTCTTATCTTCAATTCAGGGAACGGGTTGGCTAACGTCAAAAGTTTGACATTTCGCCAGG
Source organism: Desulfobacterales bacterium (assembly GCA_022013615.1). Next base: position 3,569 of record JAKLQB010000258.1, read on the forward strand.
TTTCACAATCACATTCACTCCCACAACACATCCCTACATCCGAAGACAATTTGATTAACTGATTGAATTTACACCGCAATTAAACCACAACCTAATGTGGCACAGTTCCTGCTGCACTGACTCTATGCTGTAAATTATGGATTCTCGGAATGAGTTTACAGGAGATCCTAAATGTTGAAAAACTCTACCTGCAAAAAATTAAATGGCGCACCTGCCGAACAACTCTGCAGACACAAGAAGACGTCAGCAGAAATGGGGCCCGGTGACCACGTGTGCTGGGTTTACGAAACCAATGAACAATTCCGTGCAATGGTGACACCCTTCCTCTGTCAGGGCTTAGAACAAGATGAAAAAGTCATCTACATCGTTGATGAACTATCTGCCGAGAGAGTTCTTGGCTATCTACGAGATGAGGAAGTGACAGTTGAACCCTACCTTGCAAGTGGCCAACTGAGGATCCTTGGTGTTGAAGAAACCTATATGCGAACAGGAGTTTTTGAACCGGATGACATGATCGAACTGCTGCGCAGGGAAACAGAATGTGCCCTGACTGAAGAATATTCGGCCCTGCGTGTGATCAGTGAAATGAGCTGGACATGTCGAAGACTACCTGGATTAGAAAAGTTGATTGAGTACGAGGCCAAGCTGAGCGACTTTATACAAAGCAGCAAATGCCTTGCCATTTGCCAATACAATATGCGTATCTTTGACCCTGCCGTACTTTTGGATGTACTATGCACACACCCTCTCTGCGTTGTGGGAACAGAGGTCTATAAAAATCCTTACTGCATACCGCCGGCCGACATCCTCAGTCCTGACCTGCCTGCGGCTAAGTTGCGTAACTGCCTTGATAACCTGGCTGAGCACAACCGTGCTGATCAGGCGCTCAGTACCCTTGCTGGGGGCATTGCACACAATTTCAATAACTTGAACATGGGTATCCGGGGAAATACTTCTTTGATGCTTTTTGGGACCGATCCTGTTCATCCAAATTACAAAAAACTCAAGACCATTGAAAAACTGGTTCAAAAGGGATCAAGACTGATTACCCAACTCCTCGGGTATGCCGGGGAAGGCAGGTATGAAATCAAGCGCATTGGCTTAAACCAAATGGTGAGACAGGCCCTCAATACCTTTGGTGATGTTAGAAAGAGAATCCGAATTCACCTGAAGCTTGCTGATGATCTATTCGACATAATGGCAGACCATGGACAGATTGAGCAGGTTCTGTTGAATCTTTTTGTAAATGCCTTAGATGCCATGCCACAGGGAGGAGATCTCTATGTAGGATCCATGAACCTTACTCATGAGGATATGAGCGGCAAGCCCTACAAACCAAAGCCCGGAAACTATATCTTATTGACAGTTACGGACACGGGCGTGGGCATAGACAAAAATGCCATCAAGCACATCTTTGAACCGTTCTTCTCAACAAAGGGTGTCGGCAAAGGCATGGGTCTTGGATTGGCTTCTGTTTACGGAATCGTGAAAGCTCAAGGCGGGTACATAGATGTCTATTCCAAAAATGGGCATGGTACCACCTTCAAGATCTATCTCCCCGCATCTCAAAAGGAAGTTGCTGAAGAGAAAGAGTTCCCCACAGAAGTATTCAAATTGAAAAAAAGACGTGCTACGATAGATGACGAACTTATAATTTCCCAAGTTCCTCCTCAGATTTTAAAGAAGAAAAAACATAGCAGGCTAAGGGATCATTGTTTAGATGTTTAATATTGACTTATTTCTCATCGGAGGGGTCTTGTTTTCCCATAAGGTTTTTTAACTGCTGTATACTATTCCAGTCTTTTACCCATGAAACACACTAAAAAACTAGGATCTGATACAAAACCTTCTTAGAACCCTTTTGCAAACCAATGTTCACCACTAACTGGTTCCGGTTAAAAAGATATTCTTGGACTTCATGATCCGAATATTATAAATTCCTGTACGATAAGAATGGGAAACCAAATCGAGGCCTTTAACGTCAGGACATTCTTCATATAAGCCTTGATGTGGGTAGTAAGTTAATGACTCAAAAAACCCTTTTGGTCACAGGCGGAGCCGGCTTCATTGGCACCAATTTCATCAGGAACGCACTTACAGTCCGGCCGAACTGGCGTATCGTCAACCTTGATGCACTGACTTATGCTGGTAATCTCGCCAATTTTAAAGACCTTTCTCCTGCCCACATGGAAAGGCATCGCTTTGTCCACGGAGACATAAGGGATGCTTCGCTTCTTGAACGGCTTTTCTCTGAAGAGAACTTTAACAGCGTGGTTCACTTTGCTGCCGAGTCTCATGTGGACCGCTCCATCCTGGGACCTGAAACCTTTCTTGAGACAAACGTGTTAGGTACATTCCACCTGCTTGAAGCGAGTCTTAATTTCTGGAGAGAAAAGGGAGAACCGGAAGATTTTCGTTTTCTGCACATATCCACAGATGAAGTATACGGCAGCCTCAGTTCACAAGGGTACTTCACAGAGAGAACACCCTATGACCCGTCAAGCCCTTATTCAGCCAGTAAGGCCTCATCAGACCATTTTGTAAAAGCTTACTTTCGAACATACGGCCTGCCTACCCTTATTACCAACTGCTCAAACAACTATGGCCCTTACCAGTTCCCTGAAAAGCTCATTCCACTTATGATTCTCAATATCCTGGAAAAAAAGCCCCTGCCTGTTTATGGGGATGGGGAAAATGTCAGGGACTGGCTCTACGTGATCGACCATTGCAATGCCCTGGTGCAAGTTTTAGA
>JAKLQB010000259.1 GCA_022013615.1 Desulfobacterales bacterium
GCCTGATCTTTTTTTTTCATGATGAAGCCTCTCAGTTTTTTTTCGAAAACTCTTGAAGATGCATGAGCAGAAATATACTTCAGAGATAACCTTTTTGCAACTATATCCGAAAGGTAATTAATGCAAGCAAAAAGCTCTTTGAAAAGAGAGGAGGCGTGTGTCAGTCTGGGGCCATGGGGCATAAGCGCTAAGTTATTTTGTAAACATTCGCAGGTTGCATTTATGCCATACGGGCTTGTTTCAAGAGATGAACGTCGAACATCGAACATCGAACGTCCAATCACGCCAAGGCGTGAAAAAAACAAACATCCAATACCGAACATTCAACCACGCCAAGGCGTGGTTTCTTTTCAGCCGTTTTGATACTCGTAACGAAAATCTTAATTAATTCTTCTGTTTCCTGTAAAATATCATCTAATAGTTCAGGTTTTAAACTCTGTTTCTTCATCTTTTCCCATTCAATCACGCCTTGGCGTGATTGGACGTTCGATGTTCGATGTTCATTTTATTCAGTCCCTCTTGTGCAAAAATAACTTAGCGCTTACGGGGCCATGGAGGGAGGTCTCTCATTAGGGAAAAATAGAATTGCTGACTACCTTACCAGTAATAATTACTACAGCTTTACGTGGCCATGTCTAATGAAATACGAAAGTCTCATCCAGCGTTTTTCTGGCAACTATAGGGGAACCATCGTTCTTTTGAGTTTTGCTTTAACTAATTTCGTCAGAAGCCAGGTCTTTTGGAATCTTAAGAATCTGTCCTATCTGAAGATGTGTATTATTGAGTTGATTCATGTATTGTATGTCTTTGGCAGTGGTTCCGAATCGATTTGCAATCTTCCACAGGGAGTCTCCTTTCCGGACCATATACTCTGCGAATTCCCCTTTTACCTTTAGGTCGGACATGGGAGTTGAGACCTTCTTAACAGACACGTATTGTTTTCCGGTCGGAATCTTGAGATTCCAACCCACCTTTATATAATGGCTGCTTCTGAGTTCGTTCATTGCCATAATGGACCTGACATTTGCTCCATATCTTCGCGCTATGATAGACAGAGTTTCTCCCTTTTGAACCCTGTGGACCACATAGGGGGGGCGCCACACAGGAATATCGTCTATTTTTGCGAGCAGCAATTTCCCTTTGCCTTTTGGGACATTGAGGTTATAGGGCCTGTCTGGTGTATAATTGTACCTCAATTCGGGATTTAGGTCTCTCAGGCTCGCGTAGGAAACATCGAGATGCTTGGACACGGCGTTGAGATGAACCTCTTTTTCAATGTTAACCTTTTCGCTTTTTATTTCCTCATCCACAGGAGGTAAGCTCATGCCGTGAGCCTCAGGATCATTTAAGATATGCAATACGGCCAGGAATTTTGGGAAGTAGAAGGCGGTTTCCCTGGGAAGTTCCTTGTAAAGGTCCCAGAAATTATCAAGATAGTTGATCCTTTGGCTACGGATACGTTTCAATACGGTACCCTCTCCGCAGTTGTAAGCAGCCAGAACCGTGGCCCAGTCGCCAAAGATCTGATGCAGTTCTTTGAGATAAGCGATGGCTGCCATGGTAGCTTTTTCCGGGTCCATTCTTTCATCGATCCACCGATCCCTTTTTAGACCGAATTTGTATCCCGTTGAAGCGATAAACTGCCAAAGACCAAGGGCCCTGGCGCTTGAAAACGCCCTTATCTTGAATCCACTTTCAATTAGAGGTAGCCATGAAAGCTCTTCCGGAAGCCCTGCTTCCTTCAGGGCTTTTACGATTGCAGGACGATATCGTCCTGAACGGCGGTAAGAATCAAGAAAGAAATTGGGATCCCTCACTGTAAATAGGTGTATGGCCTTTTCCACGTGTCTGTTCATGACAAGGGGAATAGCCTTATGGTACCCATTAGCTACCGTAAACCTCGATGAGTAACACTCTATGATTCGCTTAGAAATGGTAAAACGCAAATCATCCTTTTGCTGTAAAATTTCAGTCTCCTCAGGGCTTGCATCTACCTTCAAGATGAGAGAATAGGCTTGATCAAGGGCATCGAGGGAATTGTCCAGGTCCCCCTTGTCCCAAAAATCGAATGAAGCCTGACAGAACTCCAGGGCCGAATCAAGCATCTCCTGGGCTGGTTTTGTAGGTGATTCTTGCTCAGTAAGTGGAGGACCGTTTTCAAGGGGAACGGCCTGGGGCAGGAGTTTTTCCTTTGTCTCACCCTCCTGCAGAGCGGAGATATCTTCCTCAGGTATCTGTAAGGATAATTTATGCCCTGTTTTTTCCGGGACAACCTTCTCTTCAGAGGTTTGCTTGTCAGTTCTGAGGCGAGATGTCTGGGTGACACAACTGGCACATATCAGGAGGGAGACCACGACAAGACATATTTTGGCACTGAGCAACTTAGAATAAATTTCCACTTTTCTCCATATACTTTATGCAAAAGCAGGCCAGTTGGCCTGGTGTATGTTATACCGGTTTCTGCCTCAGGGTCAAACCTTTAAATGGGTCCAGACCTGAGCATTAAGAGTAAGACTCAATCAGAAACGGTTTTTTTGGTGTCCGATGGTAGTTTGTGGATGAACACTATCCAAAGGCCATAGATCTTGATTTGGGCATCTCGTTATCTTGCTTGGCCACAAGCGTTAGGATAAAATCCGGCTCGAGGCCCAACATGCTGCAGGTCCAGAAAAAGGAACCGATTTCCTGGCTTTCACTGCGGAACCAGGTCCAGGCGCCTTCACTAAAAATGGACCTGACTTTACCCTTATGCGCTCTTGCATCTCCTTGAACGTCTTTGATCGCTTGTTCCAGTACAGCAGCCCAGAGTCTTATATAGCCTTCTGCCATCGCATTTATCTCCGAATGAAATGGTTTTGTTAAGTGTCAAGCGCAATGAAGGCCTGACTGCGAATGCCTCGTCCTCGTTCATGAATTACTGCCGTTAACAAGCGTTGACAAATTGCAAGATGAATGCCACCCTGTTGAATTCCATCTTGTAGAAATTAACTTATTGATTTATCTAATAATTAAATAGCGTATTGAAGATTTTAAGCAGGTATTGGTTCAATTTAGATGGGTTATAATGGGTCAGAAAGTGCGTTGTATGCTTACTTGTTTCTTTTCTTGATCATAGCGGGGGCCATCAGGTCGCGCTCTCTTTCCTTCTGAATGAGGAACACAGCGAACAGAACGCCAAGGCCGCCCAGCATCTGAAGTCCCTCCAGCCGTTCTCCCAACCAGAGGTAGGCGATAAGTCCGGCAGCGATGGGCTCGAAAGTTGAGATTATCGTCGCCCGAGTGGCTCGAAGGTTATCAATGCCATAAGCAAATATGCCGAAGGGGACAATGGTGCCGATGCTGACAGAGTAAAATATTAACAGCCAGGATTTCGCGTCCCAGCCCATGGTGAGAAGCCGTGCCGGTCCAAGGGCCAGGTTAAAGGTGATGCTGGCTGCTATCAAGGCGTAGCAGAGCATAGTCCAGGGGGAGTAACTGCGCAAGTTGTACTCAGAGTACACGCAGTAAAAAGCGAAAGTCGCTGCCGCGCCCAGCCCCCATATTAAGCCCCATCGGTTAAGATTGAGGAGGTCTATGCTGTAGCCACCCACTACTAAGTAGCAGCCCCCGAGGGCCAGTCCCAAGGCTATTATTTTTGTTAGCCCCATCCGTTCGCCCATAAACCGCCAGGCATACACAGCAATGAGGGCTGGGGCAAGGTATTCGAGCAGGATAGCTGCAGCAGTGGGAATCTTGGATATTGCCGACAGATAGCAGCAGTTGACCGCAGCCAGGCCTAAGGAGCCCAGGAGTATGAAACTGATAATGTCCCGTGGCCTTATGATAAGAGACTTTGGCCTGGTGAGCAATAGCCATGTCACGGTCAGGATAGCCCCAAAGGTCATCCGCCCCTGTGCCAGGACGAACGGTGACAGGCCCCCATTCATTAAGTATTTGGAAACCACTCCATTGGATGCCCATAACACGGCCGCGCCCAGA
>JAKLQB010000260.1 GCA_022013615.1 Desulfobacterales bacterium
AAACAAACCGTCATATAAAAGGTCCGGACCTGCTAAGGCCCCGGTATGGGATAAACCCGCACGCTTGCCTGTCTCGGAACCGCCCACATAAAGGGCCACAATGGGCTTGTGGGGAATAATAGCCCTGGCCGTTTCAAAAAACGCCCTTCCTCGCTTGATGCCTTCTATGTAGAGGGCAATAACTTTTGTGTGAGGACAGGCCCCGAGGTATTCCATGCAGTCCACAATGTCCAGGTTCGCCTCATTGCCGACGCTAAAGGCCGTACTGAACCCCAGGCTTAACCTGGAAAGATAGTCAAACATCTGGGTGACAAAACTGCCGCTCTGTGAGGCCAAACCGATAAATCCGGGGGATCCTTCATCGGGGAAGAATGTGGTATTCAGCTTGTGATGTGGGTTGGAAACGCCGATGCAATTTGGGCCCAAAAAACGCATGTCATATCTATCGGCGATCTCCATGATTTCTGTTTCCAGGTCAACGCCATGCCCCCCCACCTCCTTGAATCCGCCTGAAACCACAATAGCATGCCTGATTCCTTTCTTCCCGCACTCCTCAAGTATTTGGGGCACGATGCTCGTTGGCAGTACTATCACGGCCAGATCCGGCGTCTCGGGCAAGTCCAGGACGCTCCGGTAGGCTTTGAGATCCTGTACCTGCTCTTCTTTGGGATGTATGGGATAGACGGTTCCTTCAAAGCCGAGGGCCTTGAGAGACATTAGTTGGGTGGTCCCCATGGAAGAGATATTGTTAGAGGCCCCAAAAAATGCGATACTCCTGGGGTTGGCAATATGATACAGCGGACTCTCTTTTATTGATTTCAGCATAATGAAGGGATATGGAGAAAGATACCAAAAGATCAGGTTACTCTGACTTCTTTAGTCGCTCTTCGGCTTCTTTTTTGTGATCCTTGTCATCCGCATCTTTTATGGGCAGTTCTATGACCTCGCGGTATTCTTGAACGGCGAGAGTTTTTTCTCCCATTTTATCATAGGTTTTCGCCAATTCCAGGTGGTGATTAATACTGGTTGGATTCAATTGAATCGCTTTTTTAAAACTCTCGACAGCATTTTCCATGGTAGCCTCTTTGGGTACGCCTCCAAGAAAGATGTTGGCAAATTTTTTCTCAATCCAGTTCAAACTGGATAATGTCCGATGCCAACGGCCCAGCACGTGCCAGGCGGAGTCATCCTGGGGATCAATGGCCAGTGCCTTATCCACTTCAATCTTAACTTCTTTTGACAATCTGACCTTTTCTTTAGCGCCTGCATCCAGGGCAACCCTCCCGATGGCAATACTGAGAAAAAGATGCCCCTTGGACCCATCAGGACTAATTTCCACAGCTTTTCCCGCATATTCATAGGCCTTCTCATAATGCAATCTACGTTCATTTTTATCAGGCAATTGTTCTCCCACATCCACATAAGCTCTGGCCAACTTCCATGCCGCTTCGTAATTTTTTGGATCTGTTTCAAGCGCTTTTTGATAGAACTCCAGGGCTGCTTTGTTATCAAGTTTCTTGTAAGCTGTGTCCCCATTCGCACAATCTCCCGCGGAACCGCTGTCGCCTGCATGAAGGGAACCGTTTACTGTAATAAAAAGCATTATAAAGAGCACAACAATGAAATGTTTCATATGGACCTCCAATATGCATTCATGTGAAATTGTGTAAGTTTCTTCTTCCCGGTTGGGGGTTGAGTATATTTTAAAAAGGCACGGGAGATCAAGAACTAAATTGCCTCTGTTATGCTTGACATACATATTCGACAAATGTATATTTGTCTGCTTATCAATTGGCAATAAAATATAAATTAATTATAAAAATTCATTAGGGAGGTTTTTTTGATGTCAAAAAAATATGTTTATACATTCGGAGCTGGTAAATCTGAGGGTAGCGCAACTATGAAGTTACTCCTTGGCGGTAAAGGCGCTAATCTCGCAGAAATGTCAAATTTAGGTATGCCTGTTCCAGCGGGTTTTACAATTTCCACTGATGTTTGCACGGAGTTTTTTGAAAATAAAGGTCAATATCATGATGAAATAAAGATACAGGTAGAAAAAGGAATTAAACACGTTGAAGAAATAATGGGAGCCAAATTTGGCGATCCCGAAAATCCTTTGCTTGTTTCCGTACGTTCCGGTGCTGCGGCATCTATGCCAGGCATGATGGATACCGTGTTGAATCTGGGATTGAATGAAACCACTATTAAGGGAATAATTAAAGAATCCGGTAATGAACGTTTTGCCTGGGATTCATACCGCAGGTTTGTGCAAATGTACGGCGATGTTGTTTTAAATATGAAACCTGAATCTAAAGAAGAAGAAGACCCTTTTGAGGTGATTATTGATCAGGTTAAAGAAAAAAAGGGTATAAAGCTGGATACGGAATTAACCCCCGATGATTTAAAAGAATTAGTTGCTTTGTTTAAAACCGAGATAAAGAAAAGAACAGGTTCTGAATTTCCTACCGATCCATGGGAACAATTATGGGGATCAATCAGCGCTGTCTTTGGTTCATGGAATAATCCCCGCGCTCTTACCTATCGAAGGCTGAATAAGATTCCGCCAGATTGGGGGACGGCTGTAAATGTTCAAGCCATGGTCTTTGGCAATATGGGCGATGACTGCGCTACCGGCGTTGCTTTCACAAGAGATCCTGCTACAGGAGAAAACAAATTCTACGGCGAATATTTGGTTAACGCCCAGGGCGAAGACGTTGTCTCTGGCGCCAGAACTCCGCAGCCGGTAAATGAAACTACCAAGAGCGATCCTTCCCATAAAACATTAGAAGAAATTATGCCTGAAGCGTATAAAGAATTAGAAGGCATTTATAAAAAGCTTGAAGAACATTACCGCGACATGCAGGATATCGAATTCACTATTCAAAAGGGACGTTTGTGGATGCTGCAAACCCGCAGCGGGAAAAGAACAGCGGCGGCAGCCGTCCGTATTGCGGTTGAAATGGCTAAAGAAGGATTAATCAATAAAGAAGAGGCTATTATGAGCATTGATCCGGCGCAATTAGATCAACTGCTTCATCCGACATTTGATCCGAAAGCTGATAAAAATATAATTACCACTGGGCTTCCCGCCTCGCCGGGCGCAGCGACTGGACGTATAGTTTTCCATGCCGATGATGCGGAAGAATGGGCTGAAAGAGGCGAAAACACTATTTTAGTACGCATCGAAACTTCACCAGAAGATATCGGCGGCATGAATGTTGCGGAGGGTATTTTAACCGCTCTCGGAGGTATGACCTCGCACGCCGCCGTAGTAGCGCGTGGAATGGGGACCTGCTGTGTGGCGGGATGCGGCGAATTGCAAGTCAGCTATAAAAATAGAACAATGACAGTTAATGGCAAGGTTTACAAAGAAGGCGACTGGATTTCATTAGAC
>JAKLQB010000261.1 GCA_022013615.1 Desulfobacterales bacterium
ATTTGGGTGTTTTCATACCTATCGAGACCTGCCACAAATGGCTGGCCCAATCCGACCAATATATTCCATGGAAAAAATTGGCCACCGTGCGTGTGGCCAGAGATCTGCAAGTCGAAGCCAGCCTTTGCTGCGTCAAATATGCTCCTGGGTTGGTGGGCCAAAAGGATTTTTGCGTCTACTGACGGGGCGCCGGCCAAGGCTTTCCGTGGGTCAGACAGGTGACCTTTCATGAAATTGCCCCCGCGATAGTCCGTGACACCGGCCAGAAGCATCCGGGACTTGCCGCGGGAGATGAGTCGATGTTCGTTCATTAGCACCGTAAACCCGAGACGCTTTACCTCCCCGATCCAATCATCGACCCCGGAGTAATATTCATGATTGCCGGTGACGAAAAAATTACCCTCCACCGATGTAAGGTTCTTAATCGGAGCCACGTCATATGCCAGCTGGCTCACGAGTCCGTCAGCCAAATCACCAGTCAACGCAATAATATCTGCATCGAGGCGATTGGCTACTTCCACAACGTCTTCTACAAAACCGCGCCGGATGGTGGGGCTTACATGAATGTCGCTGATTTGAACGATCCTGAAACCTTCGAGATCGATCGGCAAACCAATGATTGGAATTGTAACCTCCTTGACATGAGGGATCTGCCTTGCTTCTGATAAACCATGAACCGTGAAGATTGAAGCGGTAGCTGCAATTCCATAATTCATTCCGTTGACCAGAAACCGTCTGCGGCCGGGGTTCGTAGGATTCTCTGCATAGAGTTTTACCACAGCGTTTCTTGATAGAAGGCGTTTGAATTTTTTCGATAGCACGGCCGGGATCCAAAAGAAATCCCGGATTACCAGAAACGTAAAAACAAAGCTTAAGAAACCTATGCCCATATATCCGACCCAGACAAAAATATCAACGCCGGTATTGTCCACCTCGGCCCTGCGGAGCAAAATGGTAAATGGGGTCGCAAAGAAAATGGCTACGATCCCCACAGCGATCGCAAGTCTCCAGAGGCGACCGAAGCGTGCCGCGCCAAACAGCCGCCAGGTAATATAAGCAGCAATCAGTCCGGAAAAAGCAAAAAAGGAAATAAAGAATATGAGCATTGTCATGTTTCAATAAATGTCTGAGCTAGTGTTCAAGGTCAATTAAACGTATTACCAAATATCTTGTAGTTAGAATTGAAAATAGATTTTTTGCGCTATCTTGCCGATTCCATCCATAAGGGTAATTTTTGTTTATAACACATTACTGCAATGAATGGGCGGCTTTTGTTCAGCCCATGGCCTTGCTTGTTCCAATTGGGCAGCCAACCGAAAAAGTGTGGCTTCATCCCCAAAACGTCCTGCAAATTGGACACCGATAGGTATGTTATCTTCATTCCAATATAAAGGAACCGACATGGCGGGTTGTCCTGTTATATTCTGGGTGCGGGTGAAAGCTACAAAGGAAAACGCAATCCTTATCCACTTCATAGGATCATCCGGCGACGATTGAAAGGAACCTATTTTTGTTGGGGGAATTCTCATTGTCGGAGATAAAAGCACATCATAATTTCCCTTGTGATACCAGTTTGCCATTTTTCTCGAAAAGCGTTGGAGCGCTTCCATTGCAACCAGATATGCCGCTCCGGTTATTTTTAGACTTTCTTGATAAAGATCCCAGGTCACGGGTTCCACCTCATCCTGCCTAATTTTCTTCCCTAATTCGCGCTCCCAATAGGCGACAACATGTCCGACAAAACAGGAAAAAATCAAGACAAAAGTCTGCGGAAGATCTGGGTGGTTTAACAGAACTGCGGGAACCTCCTCTACGGAATGGCCAAGATCTTCACAGAGCTGCGCAGCATCTTTCACTGCAGCTTCACAATCAGGATGTAACGTGGTTTCTTCATTCCAGCCTTCAGGCACACTGGTTAAAAGCCCGATCTTTAAACGCCCTACATCTTTTCCCACTTCTTTCAGGAAAGGACGTTCCACAGGTGGAGCATAGTAAGGATCTCCAATGTCGGGTCCTGACGTTACATCCAACAAAGCTGCCGAATCCCTGACAGTGCGAGTCACCGCATGTTCATGAACTATCCCTCCGCCGATATCACCAAAGAGGGGTCCTAAGGGGTTTCGTCCACGGGTAGGCTTTAAACCAAATAGCCCACAGCAGGATGCCGGAATACGAATGGATCCGCCGCCGTCATTTCCGTGAGCCATCGGCATTATTCCGGCTGCTACTGCTGCTGCGGAACCGCCACTGGAACCACCCGTCGTTAAGCCTGGGTCCCAGGGGTTAAAGGTCGGTCCATGAAGGGAGGGCTCTGTAGTGGTCAATATTCCAAACTCAGGCGTGTTCGTTTTTCCGACTATGATCAATCCACTGGCTTTGTGACGTTTTACTATTTCGCTATCCAGTTTTGAGATGTAGCCTTGAACTGCTCGTGATCCTTCGTTAAAAGGTGTATCTTTGCATTCCGCAACCAGGTCCTTCAATAGAAATGGCACGCCGCAAAACCCGGAATCAGATGTTTTCGCGGCTTTTGTACCTGAACTCCAGGTTTCGGCTGCCGTACGAGCCTGGTCATACATTTTGTGTATAACCGCATTGAGTTTGGGATTTACTTTTTCAATTCGGTGAATCGTAGTTTCGAGTAATTCAGAAGGTGTGATTTCACCTTTACGGATTAACTCGCCCAAACCAATGGCATCATACCTAATCAATTCATCCATCATTTTGGCCTCCTTTTACCCTAACGTTGCATAAAATTTGAGTTCAAAACGGTATAGATTGGGTCAGTCCCGCTAAAGGCGGGATTTGACCATTTTCAAGGACGAAAGCGTATTGAACATACGGTGAGGTCTTGAAAATGGTCAACCGTCCCTTGATGGCCTGATATAGAGCGAGCGAAGCGCTTTTGGACCAAATATTTCTGCAACGTTAGGGTTAACCTAATAGTCCATAGGCTTAGTGAAAAGGACGGTATCAAAGTCTCGTAAAAAGTTGGGTGAGTCTAAGCG
>JAKLQB010000262.1 GCA_022013615.1 Desulfobacterales bacterium
ACGTTGCAGCTAAAACGCCTGGATCTGGCCCGGGCCCTTGCCAGCAATCCCAGGCTGCTGTTTTTAGACGAGCTTGCGGCCGGTTTGACCGAGGGCGAACTGGGGGACATCATGACCCTGATCCGCACGATCCGGTACCAGGGAATCACGATTTTGATGGTGGAGCACATCATGCAGCTGATCATGAGCGTGTGTGAACGGCTGGTGTGCATCCAGTTTGGCAACAAGATCGCCGAAGGGCCGACCGAAGAAGTGGCCCGGGACCCCACGGTGACAGAGGCCTATCTTGGACGGCAAAAGAAAAAGGAATGCTCACCGGATACCCACGCCGGTGCCCAGGTCGGTTGACCGGCATTTTGATCGATTCCATGTCCGATGTGTCGCGGCAAACAGGCCCAAAACGGCACTGGCTGCGGCCGCAACCCCTGCAATTTTCCGGAGGCCCAAATGCTTTTAGAAGTCAAGAATCTGGATGCCGGATACGGATTTCTCCACATCCTGAGAAACGTGTCTTTGTCCGTAGAAAAAGGCGAGTATGTCTGCCTTGTGGGTCCCAACGGGGCCGGCAAGAGCACCACGCTCAAAACCATCGCCGGGCTGATCAGCCCCATAGGCGGCGAGGTTTGCTTTGACGGTGAGACCATTAGTGGCCTTGCCGGCTACAAGGTGGCCCGCCGGGGCATTGCCTATATCTCCGAGGAGATGAACCTTTTTTCCAACATGACGGTCCACGAAAACCTGCTGATGGGCGCCTACACGGTGCGGGACAAACAGTTGGAGAAAAACCGCCTGGCGTTTGTCTATGCGCTGTTTCCCCAGCTAGAAGGGCGCAAAAACCAGCTGGCCGGCACCATGAGCGGCGGGGAGAGAAAGATGCTGGGCATTGGCCGTGCCCTGATGTGCAACCCCAAGATGCTGCTTGTAGACGAGCCGTCCTTCGGGCTGGCCCCGCTGCTGACCGAAGATGTTTTCGATTCACTGGACACCCTGATCAAAGAGGGGGGCACCATCCTGGTGGTGGAACAGAACGTGACCAAGACCCTGGATGTGACCGATCGGGGATACGTGCTGGAGCACGGCAGAATTGAACTTGAGGGCCCCAGTGCCGAGCTTGCCCGTGATCCACATGTGCGCAAGGCCTTTTTAGGGGTATAGACGATCCGAAGTGCAAGAGGGCAAAAGCTATGATAACGGAGTATTTGAAGAAACTTTACGAGACGATCCGGTCCGTTGCCGGGATCACCGTTGTGCTGGCCATTGTGGTGGCCATATTGAGCAGTATTTTCAGGGGGCCTTATATCATTGTCAACACCGTGGTGACCGGCGGGATGCTGGCACTGATGTCCATAGGTTTGGCCCTGGTTTTCGGGGTGATGAACGTGGCCCAGTTCGCACATGGCGAGTATTTCATGATCGGTTCTTTGACCGCGTATTATACCTTTATTCCCATTGAAAGATATCTTGGCGCCAACCCCAATGCAGCCCTGTCGTTCCTGGCGCCGCTGGTGAGCATCTTGGCGGCGTTTTGTATGGGGGCGCTGATGGGGGTTTTGAGCGAGAAGCTGATTTTCTATAACCTTAGAAAGCGCAGCCGGACTAACTGGGTGATGAATTCTTTTTTGCTGACCGTGGGCATTTCGGTGCTTCTGGTCAACGGCCACCAGCTGATTTTCGGCACCGAGTTAAAGGGGATTGTGCGCTACTGGACCGGCAGACCCTTTTGTATCATGGATGTGTTCGTTTCCCGGGACCGGTGTTACGCCTTTATTTTGTCGGTGCTGGTCATCGGGCTGTTCTGGTTGTTTATGAAGGCGACCCGAACGGGCCGGGCCATCCGGGCCGTGTCTCAGGATGAGACCGGGGCTCAGATGGTGGGGATCGATCTTAGTGGCATCCAGGTGCTGACCATGGCGCTGAGCTGCGGGCTGGCGGGTATTGCCGGAGCCAGCCTGCTGTTTATGTTCCCCAGTTACCCGTCGGTAGGGTTAGATCCGCTATACATGTCCTGGTTCGTGATCATACTTGCGGGCATGGGCAATGTGCTCGGTGCTGTGGTGGGGGCTTTCATGGTGGCTCTTTTAAAGGTGCTGACGATGGAATATATCGGTAGCGGCTGGGATTTTGTGGTGCCCACGGCGCTGATCATGCTGATTCTGATTTTCAAGCCCAACGGTATTTTCGGATCCGACGTCCGGGGCGTTCTTGAACAGTAGGAGAGATTGCATGCAAACAACCAAGGCAAAATCGGAACTGAATCTTTTTGACAGGGTCTTAGACCTGTTGAGCTTAAAACCGCTGGGGGCCATCGGGCTTGTGATTTTGGTGATCCTGCCGCTGGTGCCCCCATTTAACCAGGAGTACCTGATCCGGTGGCTGTGTGCCGCGGCTCTGATTGCCGCTGCTTCGGTCTCCTTTGACTTTACGGCCGGGTTTATCAACATCGTAAACTTCGGCTACTACGCCATTGTGGGGCTGGGTGGGTATACCTCGGCCATTTTGGTCGACCGGTTCGGGATCTCGCCGTGGATCGGAATTTTTGTCGGGGCGCTCAGCGCCGGGCTGCTGGGGTTTTTTCTGGGGATAGTGACCCTGCGTTTGCGC
This sequence comes from Desulfobacterales bacterium, assembly GCA_022013615.1. Next base: position 2,602 of record JAKLQB010000262.1, read on the forward strand.
GGGATATTCGCCGCGGTAATGGCCTGGTTCATGGGGCTTGCCCTGATGGGTCTGGCCACCAAGGCGGTGTGGCTGACCCGGGGGTCTCTGGGGCTTCGCGTCGAGCGTTTGTTCGACTCCCCGTCCAACCTGCCCTACTACTATGTCATTTTGGCCATGATGCTGGTGACCTATGTGATCACCAAGGGGGTGACCCGCTCGGACATGGGCCTGGCCTTCAAGGCCATCGGCCAGAACATGGATGCGGCGCGAACCTCGGGGATCAATCCGGTCTACTACCGGATTGTCAACTTTACACTTTCGTGTACTCTGGCAGGTCTTTTGGGGGGCTTTTACGCCCACTACTACGGGATATTAACGCCCGAGATGATGCACACTTCCAAGACCGTGGAGGTCCTGGCCGTGGCTTACATCGGCGGAAGGGGCAGTTTGTGGGGCGGTGCGGTGGTGGCCTTTCCCTTTATCTACGCCATGGAGATGGTGCGCTCGTCACTGTCCAACCTTCCCGGCCTGAACCTGATTCTGTACGGACTTTTACTCATTCTGGTGATGATCTACTATTCAGGCTGTTTGCGGCATTTTTCCAGCAGCATTTTAGCAAACCCAAGAATATAATCCTCTACTACCTGGTAAATGGCAAAAAAACGGCGTGATCGATCTGCTGCCTGTCGTTTCCTGCTCCTTTCCTCCGGTCGGATTTGTGCCGCACAGGAGACGGCGGCAGACCTTGAAAAAGAGGATTTAAAAGTAATTCATAACAACGTGGCAGTTTGTCATCTTCGAAGCAGAACACCCGGAGAAGTAATGAGGGTTATGAACTCTCCATAGGGTGGGGGAAGGTTATTTCACAACGCTAATAAAACATGAGGAGACAGACACAATGGCAGAGTTGTTCGGAAAGATGGCGGAAGAATTGATTACCGGAAACATCGAAGGTGTTTCACAAATGACCCGCGAAGCCTTTGAGGTTCTTGTGTGTCCAGAATTCATCTCTGATTGAACCAAAGGTCGTAGAAACGGAGAAGGTCTTGAATGGATTGATTCGTGCCTTGCGAGATGTTTTATAGCCTTCAGCCTAAACACCTAAGTTATGTATAGCCGGTATGGGAAAAATGGCCTGGACCTTACAAGAAATCGCGTTCATCTGGGCACAGGGGGGGCAGCCATAAAGGTCCTAGATCTTGAGACCGGTGTGGCCAGATCCACCACCCTTCAAGACCTGTATCAACTGACACGGCTGGTGGATCAACTGGATAATATCCACTTTCTGGTCAGGCCGTGTATCCCGACAGATATTCCAAAAGAGGCCTATGACGTGAATGTATTTTACACG
>JAKLQB010000263.1 GCA_022013615.1 Desulfobacterales bacterium
GAGAGAGAGCATATTGAAATCACTCATGGAGCGGGAGCTGCTCACTGACGATCTGAAGGAGAAGATTGTTTCCGCTGGGACCATGACCAACCTGGAGGATATCTATCTCCCTTACAGGCCGAAACGGCGTACCCGGGCCACAGCAGCCAAAGAAAAGGGGCTTGAACCGTTAGCGAAACTCATATTCGAGCAGCAGGATGAAACTGATCCGGTAAAAGAGGCAGCAGCCTATATTGACCCTGAAAAGGGAGTTGAAACAGCAGAAGATGCGCTTGCCGGAAGCCGGGACATAATAGCCGAGTGGGTAAACGAAGATCAGGTGGCTCGTGAAAGAATGCGGGCTCTTTATGCACAGAAAGGGGTCTTCCGCTCCAGGGTAATTCCGGACAAGGAGGCGGAGGGGGCCAAGTTCAGGGATTATTTCGACTGGGAAGAGCCGGTGCCAAAAGCACCATCGCACAGGGTTCTTGCAATGCGCCGGGGAGAGAAGGAGGGTTTTATAGATCTGCGAATAAGCCCCCCTCAGGATGAAGCTCTGGCACTGCTGGAGGCCATGTTTGTTAAAGGGGAAGGTGCAGCGTCTCACGAGGTTAAGGAGGCGATACACGATGGCTACAAGAGGCTTCTGTCTGTTTCAATGGAAACAGACGTCCGGCTTGAGACCAAAAAACGGGCTGACAGAGAAGCAATTAAGGTGTTTACAGATAATCTCAGGGAACTCCTCCTTGCACCGCCCCTCGGTCAAAAAAGTATTATGGCCATAGATCCGGGGATTCGTACGGGCTGTAAGGTTGCCTGTCTCGATCCTCAGGGTAAACTGGTCCAAACAGATACTATCTATCTTTTTAAGTCGGAAAACGCTAAATTATCCTCTGCAAAAACCGTGAAGGAATTAGTGGACACATACAAAGTGGAGGCGATAGCAATAGGGAACGGCACTGCCGGGAGGGAAACCGAAGCCTTTATTAATACTCTTCCTTTTTCGGATAGCATTCCGGTGTTAATGGTCAATGAGAGTGGTGCGTCTGTCTATTCCGCCTCTGAAGCGGCAAGGGAGGAATTTCCTGATCTGGACGTGGTTTATAGAGGGGCGGTATCCATTGGAAGGCGCCTCATGGACCCCTTGGCTGAGTTGGTAAAAATCGATCCCAAATCTATTGGCGTAGGACAGTACCAGCACGACGTGAACCCGCTGGCCCTCAAAAGAAGCTTGGATGATGTAGTCATGAGTTGCGTCAATGCTGTGGGGGTGGATGTCAATACAGCGAGTCAACAGCTTCTCACCTATGTCTCCGGTCTTGGACCACAGTTGGCAAAAAATATCGTAACCTACCGCGATGAGCACGGGGCTCTCTCCTCCAGGGAAGGACTTAAAAAGGTGTCCCGTCTTGGCCCGAAGGCCTTTGAGCAGGCAGCCGGTTTTCTCCGAATTAGAAATGGGGATAACCCCCTTGATGCAAGCGC
>JAKLQB010000264.1 GCA_022013615.1 Desulfobacterales bacterium
ATCTGGGGCCCAAGAAGACCATAAGTCTCCCCTTCGAAGTAGCTGGCGATGATGGCCATCCTTTTTCTCTTATGGTTTGTCAACTTGATTTTCCCAATAACCCATTCCGTCAATTCCCCAAAGCCCATTATTCCAGCGTTCCATCATTCCAACATTCCAATTGGGGCTAAGCCCCTAAGTTAAATGTTATCTCTTTCCACTGTATTTCATGAAATAACCGTTTCACCTATTGCACTGATTGTAATCAGGATTATCTTTTTAGATCAAGACCGTAATACGAAAGGAGTAAACTGTGAGCATCAAAGTACACATTCATAAGACTCATCGCCAATTTACTAATGGGTTAGATATAATCGAGGTTGAAGGGAATACAGTCGGTGATTGCCTTAAGAACCTGGTCAGCCAATTCCCGAACGTCGAGAAGGAAGTTTTTGATAAAAAGGGTAATCTGCGCAATATAATTGAGATCTATGTTAATCTGGAAAGCGCCTACCCAAATGAGCTGGCCAAACCGGTTAAGGATGGAGATGATATTCATGTAACCCTTATGCTTGCCGGGGGATAAGGTGAGGAAAAATAGAGGTAAGCAGTAAGGAGTAGGCAGTAAGGAGCAGAATTCTTCTTGCGCCCGCTTACTGCCTATGACCTATGATGTTGAAGGGTAAAACGAAACCCATCATAAAATTTAAGATTTTGGTAAGCTGCAAAAACTCCGATATGTAGAATTACATGGCTGCCTGTAAGGCCGCGGCCTCTTTTCCTGCAACAGAAATTCTTGTCGCTGCATCTCTTTTCTTGTAAATGCTCACATCATCCATTTCAAGAAAATCTACGGCCTTTTCTTCACAGAATCTGACACACTGGGGAACGCCATCACAGAGGTCGCACTTGAAGACTTGCTTATCTTTGATATTAAAATTCATTGCGCCGAATGGGCATACGGCCACACATGAGCGGCAGCCTATGCAGACATCGTAGTCAACAAATACCCGTCCCAGCTCCTCATCACGGGAGATGGCCTTTACCGGGCAAACGTTCAGGCAGGGCGCATCCTGACATTGCTGGCAGGACATAGGAATATAAAGGCCCTCTGCCTCCCATTTCATCACCTTTATTCGGCTTCTTGCAGGATTGGATATCCCATCATGGAAAACTGCACAAACGAGCTCACAGAGCCTGCAGCCTGTGCACTTCTGGTAATCTATATATAGGGTTTTAGCCATTTATCTTTCTCCTCTCAGATTGAATTATACTAAATGGGACGGTTCATTCTCCAGGCCGAGTATTTTCAATGTCTCCGGTTTGGGAACACCCTTTTGATCAAGACCTTTGTGCTCGTAGAATTCATCGATCATTTGAATAAACTTTTTCTTGTCTATCTTTTTACCGACGACATCTATGGCTCCCCGTCTGCATGGCTCATCAAAATAGCGATGGTTCAACATATCGCCTTTCTTGAGATCGTCTCTTGTCAAACCTTCTCTTAGATTGAAGAGTCTTTCAATCATGTTACATCGTCTGGCTACTTCCCATATTTCCTCAGGGGTCATTTCGAGACCGGTGTTGTAATAAAGCACTTTTGACCAATCCTCGAAATTAGGAAGCGTTGCTCCAAGGAATGTGGTGTGATACTTGCAGATCCCAAGGCAATCTACCCCCATGTAACAGTTTTCGTGCCAGAAGACCTGCCATGGTTTACCGATATATTCCGTATGCTCAGAGCTTAACGGGCCATCATAGGAAACCGGGTTACCGTAAATCTTCCTTAAGACCTCTTCCGGCAGATGGTACAGGTCAATGGCCGGTCTGCTTCTCAAATGGTCCGAGCCTCTTGATCCTGTGGCAATATTAAGTGCCAATCCAGGCGTAGCCCTCTCATCTGAATGGAGATTGCTCATACCTTTGACCTGAATAAGATAATCAAAGGAATTCTTACCGATCTTTTCCGAGGCTGCAATGCCCCCTTCTGCAAGGGTATCTCCCAGCCAGCCTTTTCTGTAACAGATTCGTTCGATCATCTCTATAACTGCATCATCATTTCCAAACCTCAGATCCAGTCCATCTGTCTCTTTGCTGGTGATGATGCCCAGTTCATAAAGCTCCATGGCCCAGGAAATGAGGCTCCCTGTTTCGAGGTTATCCATTCCGAACTTGTTAACCAGATGATTTCCTGTAAGGACCGTGAGAGCTCTGGGTGTGTCCGTTTCCCCACCAAATGCACCCTGGGATGTATATTCCGGCCCTTCATCGTACTGGCCGGCATAGGGGCCTTCCGGGATCTTATACTGTGCCCTGCAATGAACCTGGCATCCAAAACAGCCCGTCATATGGTAGGGCCCCATGGTCTCCTCACAAATTTCATCGATACGCTCAGGTTCCATGTCATCCGCATATTCGCACTGGTTATATTGAAAATTCCTGCACCTGATGCCTCCCCAGGAATTGGTAGCGCCCCAGATAAAAGGTGTCCCCAGGGCTCCCTGGGTCTGATTTACTTTGGCGCTGACTATTTGGTCGATGAAACGCTTATTATATTCCAGGGCTTCTGTTGGCCGGGCTATTTTTATATCCATGGTGCCGCGGGCCGCCACGCCCTTAAGATTCTTGGAGCCCATGACACATCCCATCCCTGATCTGCCACCGGAATTTTTAATTCCCGTCATTACATTGGCAAACCTGACCAGATTCTCGCCGGCAGGACCACAAACGCAACTCTTGACCTCCTGGTCACCCAGGTCATCCCTGATTGCCCACTGTGAGTCTGTTACGGATTTACCCCAAATGTCGCGGGCATCCCGAATCTCGATTTCACCGTTGTGGATATAGATATAAACGGGATGTTTGGCTTTGCCCTTGATGACAAGGTGATGAAAGCCTGCCCAGGCCATTTCAGGTGCAAAAAAACCTCCCATATTCGCACTGCCTAACAACCCGGTGAGTGGGGATTTGGCCATGACATGAGTTCTGGCGGTTGCTGAAGCACATGTGGCTGTCAGGATACCGCCGCTTATCATGAGTGTATTTTTAGGCCCTAAGGGGTCACAGCCCTTTTCTGTATGATTATAAAGAAGATATGCATCCAGCCCCCTGCCGCCCAGAAATTTCTTCCTTACATGAAGCGGGATAGGTTTTGTCTGTATATCACCTGTGGTGAGATCAATATATGCTATCTTTCTGTCTAACGGCATATTATTTTACCCCCATTTCTTTTAATTTTGCTTCTGCCAATTTTTTGTTTACGTCCCATACCGGTCCTCTGATACGGGGCAGGTTGGGATTGACCCAGTGGACCCGGTATTCCATTCCGCATGTCGGGCATTTGGCGGTCTTTTTTCCCTTCTCCGGCTGAATCCTTTCCATGCATGTAGGATTGTGGCATCTAAACTTACCGTAGGTCCTGGTCTTTCGCAGACTTTCGGCCGTTGAAAGCCCTTCTTTTTCTATTGCCATAATACTCTCCTTTCTGTCTTAAAGTAGAATAATAAAGTAAGAAAAGTACAAATCAGATATGCTCCTTTGACACAAACCCCAGTTCATTATCGTGAACTGCGAAGACAATAAACCATACCATAGTTATCTTTTTTGTCAAGGGAAAACGTGTTATTTAGGTGGTATTTTCTAAAATATGTTATATCATTATTGACATAAAGCGATATTTATACATACCACAAAGAAGGTCAGATATCTTCCAGACCGTTCATCATGATGAACAGCCTGGAAACATAACCCACTTTTAAATCGCTTTAGAAACCTCATCAAGGTTCAGGAAGCAGTTTTTCCAACACTCCGACACTCCAGTACTCCATTACTCTGCAGGTCTAATCCGGGGTCTCAAAGCCTTCCTTTGGGCATAAGCGCTAAGGTATTTTGTAAAC
>JAKLQB010000265.1 GCA_022013615.1 Desulfobacterales bacterium
TATAGTAAGCATGATTGATATATATGTTGCGGTCTATGTTTGCATCAATATCATCAAAAACAGCAGTTTATCTCGCCGCTACCTTCATCTTCCTTACCCTCTCCGCCACCCTGTCAACTCCTTTGTGAGGAGAGTTTTGTTTGCCTTCGAGTTTTTTGATCCCCAGATACTTTTCACAAATTATCTGAATCCGGAGAGCAGAATAATGTTTAAACGCCGGATTGACAAAAGAGTCGCTGCCATAGCACCTTTTTTAGATTATGACGGTGATCCCTATCTGGTCGTGTCCGAGGGAAGGCTTTACTGGATTCAAGACGCCTACACGAACTCTGACATGTATCCCTATTCCCGCCGGTTTAAGGCTCGTTTTAAAAACAAGACGCTGAATTATATCCGTAATTCAGTAAAGGTCATCATAGATGCCTATAACGGAGATGTATCATTTTATATAATTGATGAAAAAGATCCTATTGTTCAAACCTATTCAGACATCTTCCCTGATCTGTTTAAGCCTTTTAATGATATGCCTGCTGGTTTGAAAAAACACATTCGCTATCCCAGGGATCTGTTTAAAATACAAATTGATGCGTACACAAAGTATCACATGGAAGACGTTCAGGTCTTCTATAATCAGGAAGATCTCTGGCAAATTCCTGATGAGTTGTATGGTGACAGCCGGCAAAAAATGGAGCCTTATTATGTCATCATAAAATTGCCAGAAGGGGATAAAGAAGAATTTCTTTTAATGACCCCCTTCACCCCTTCAAAGAAGGATAACATGATCGGCTGGCTGGCGGGCAGAAGTGATCTGCCCAATTACGGAAATCTATTGGTATACAAGTTGCCCAAAGAAAAACTGATCTATGGGCCCATGCAAATTGAAGCCAGGATAAACCAGCATACGGATATATCCCGGGAATTTAGTTTGTGGGGCCAGGGGGGGTCAAGGGTCATCAGGGGAAATCTCCTGGCAATTCCCATCAGCGACTCATTTATCTATGTGGAACCCATATACCTTGAGGCCATACAGGAAGCGAGAGAAACGCCAGCATCAGGGGCATCTCAACCCGGAGGTTTTAGAAAACCTCAAGGGACACAGGCGCCAGGCCCTTCACAGGCAGATCAATCAAGGACCGCAGCCTTACCGGAATTAAAGAGGGTAATTGTGGCTTACGGCAATCGACTCCTCATGGAGGAAACTCTTGACAGGGCCCTGCGCCTTGTTCTCGGGGGAGAAATAGCCGCCAGAGAGATGGTTTCCACTTTTAAGCCCGGAACTCACGATGTTTCTGAATCCGGCAAGTTGGCTATGGAACACTATAATAGGGCCAAAGAATATTTACGCCAGGGGGATTGGGCCGGATACGGGAAGGAGCTGCAACATCTGGAGGAGATCCTGCAGGAGATGTCCGGAACGCACGAATGAAATTGTTGCTTTGCCTTATAGGACTCGTACTCATAGTAGAGGGGATCCCTTATTTTGCTTTTCCTGGTAAGATGAAAAAATGGATGTCAACATTGCAGGAGATCCCGGATTCAAATCTCAGGGCCATGGGTTTCGTAGCTATGGCTCTGGGGCTGTTAATTGCCTATTTTTTCAAAGAATAAAAAGATTTGACTTTAAATTCGATTTTGTTTAGCCTATCATGTTTAAAATGCTGAGATGTTTGATATAGAGGATTATGATTACGAGTTGCCGGCAGAATCAATCGCGCAGGTCCCGGTTTCAAGACGGGATCGTTCGCGTTTGTTAGTGCTGGATCGTAAAGAAAGATCTGTTTCAGATAGACTTTTTTTTGACCTGCCCACGCTGCTTCGGCCTGGTGATTTACTGGTTGTGAATGATACGAGGGTTGTCCCTGCAAGGCTTTTTGGCCGAAAGGAAAGCGGAGGTCTAATAGAAATCCTTGTGCTGGGACACAATGATTCAGCCGGCAAAGACCCGGCAACGCGTATTTGTCTTTTGAGATCTTCCAAACGGCCCAGGAAAGGTGGTCTCCTTTTCTTTGAGTCAGGTGTTTCCGGGAAGGTACGAGAGGTACTGGAAAACGGTCTGGTCAAAATCACATTTAGCGGTGATTGCTCTATTGATTCTTTGCTTGAAGAACAAGGGCATATGCCCTTGCCGCCTTACATTAAGCGAGGGGAAAAAACCACTTATTCCCATCTTGACAGGGAGCGGTATCAGACGATTTTTGCGAAAAGGGCAGGTGCTGTTGCTGCACCAACGGCCGGGCTCCACTTTACAGAGGATTTGATCGACAAACTAAAGTCTGCAGGGATTTCTGTAGCCTATCTGACCCTTCATGTGGGACACGGGACGTTCAGGCCTGTTCGGACAAAGGACATCAGAAGGCATCACCTGGGTGATGAGTCCTACTATATTGAGCCTGAGACAGCGGATGCCATAGAACGGACCAGAGAAAAAGGCGGGAGGGTGGTTGCTGTTGGGACAACTGTCGTGAGGGCATTAGAGACTGCTGTGACCCCTGACGGTTTGATATTGCCGGGAGATGGGAAGACTGATCTGCTCGTGACTCCCGGCTTTTCTTTTAGGGTAGTGGATGCCCTGATTACCAATTTTCATCTGCCAAAGAGTTCGTTGCTTTTCCTTGTATCCGCCTTTGCCTGCCTGGAGTTTATTAAACAGTCTTACAGGTCGGCTATTGAGAAAGGGTACAGGTTTTACAGTTACGGGGATGCGATGCTGATACTGTGAACGCGATTAGGACTGAAGATTTCGTCAAGAATGATATTCGATATTGGAATTTAAAATAATTCACAAGTCCAGGGAATGCAGGGGCAGGCTCTGTGAAATCGAAACCCCCCACGGAAGCTTCGAGACCCCGGTTTTTATGCCAGTGGGAACCCAGGGATCGGTTAAGGCAGTCTCCCCGGAAGACTTGCAGGAAGCAGGCGTCAAGATCATCCTGGCCAATACCTACCACCTCTACCTACGGCCCGGGCATGATGTCATAAAGCGGCTGGGTGGATTACATGGATTCATGAACTGGCCGGGGCCGATATTGACAGACAGTGGGGGGTTCCAGGTTTACAGTCTTTCGGGTTTAAGGACCATTTCCGAGGAGGGTGTGACGTTTCGTTCCCATCTGGATGGGTCCACGCATTTCATTGGACCGGCAGAGGCCATAAAGATCCAGAAGACCTTAGGCGCGGACATTATTATGGCCTTTGACGAATGCGCGCCTTATCCTTCTGACTATGAGTATGTCCTGAATTCCGTTAGGTTAACAAGCCTGTGGGCTCGCAGGTGCCTTGAACTCATGGATGGTGCTAATCAGGCGCTTTTCGGCATAGTGCAGGGTGGCATGTATCGTGATCTAAGGGAGATGAGTGCAGGGGATCTGACCGGCATGGGTTTTGAAGGGTATGCCTTGGGCGGGCTTTCTGTTGGAGAAGACCGTGAGACAAGATTACGGGTCATTACAGAGACGATGGACTTTCTACCGGAAGACAGTCCGATTTATCTAATGGGTGTAGGTTCGCCGGAAGACTTGATAGAGGCGGTTATGCGAGGTGTCGACATGTTCGATTGCGTTATGCCGACCCGCAATGCCCGAAACGGCACCCTTTTCACAACTAATGGCAGGATTACAATCAAGAACGCCAGATACGTGGATGATGAAAGGCCTATTGATGAAAATTGCCAGTGCTACACATGCGCTCGTTTCTCCAGGGGCTACCTGAGGCATCTCTTTATGGCAAAAGAGATCCTGGCTTACCGCTTGAATACGATACATAATCTTTATTATTACTGCCATCTCATGCGCGAGATCAGGCAGGCCATTAGGGAAGATAGGTTTACCGATTATCGAAAGGAGTTTTATAAACTTCAAAGGGGCGAAGAGGTTGAGTAAGCGGGACTCAAGGCAAAAGGCACAAGGCATGAGGACACCCACAACTCAACAACTCAACGACTTAACGACTTAACTGAACGAAAAGGAGGTCTTAGAATGAATTTTTTGGCTTATGCAATGGGAGGCGGAGGAACCGGCGGACAAGGGGGTGGCCTCGGCGCATTTCTCCCCCTCATACTTATGTTCGCGATTTTTTATTTTTTGCTCATCAGGCCACAGCAAAAGAAAGCGAAGCAGCACAAACTATTGCTTTCTGCCTTGAAAAAAGGGGATCGTGTAGTTAGTTCCGGAGGGCTCCACGGGGTGGTTACCGGCCTGACAGATGATGTTGTGACAATGGAGATCGCCCCAAAGATAAGGGTCAAGGTCTCGAGAGGTTCCATTTCCGGGATTACTGGCAAGGGATCTTGAGGGATTGATGATTGACGATTGATGTTTCCAATGATTAAGCGTCACAATATCCGTGATTCCCCCGGACGGGAAGATCAAAACATCGCAGATACGACCAATCAATAGTCAAGAAAATTTTCAATCAAAGAGGGGAGTAGCAAGTGTCAAAGAGTTTAGGCTGGCGCACAGCAATTGTTGCCCTTGTGGTTTTGATGTCATTCATATATCTGATGCCGTCTTTTACCAGTGACTTTCCCGGCTGGTGGTCCAATATCCTGCCCAGAGACAAGATTCATCTCGGTCTTGACCTCCAAGGGGGTATGCACCTCGTTTTGGAAGTGGGCTCCTTGAAGGCCGTGGAAAGCCACCTGGAGCGGGTTGTGGAGGAAATAAAACGCGATTTGCGTAAGGGTAAAATAAGGTATGTTGAACTGAAGCGTCTTGGAAATGATCGAATCACCTTGACCCTTATGGGGCCAGAGGACAAAGACGTTTTCAAAAAAATGGCAGAGACCGATTATCCTGATTTTGATGGGGCTTCAGTTCCAGGGGAAGGAGACCACCCGGCTTTTGAGCTATCTCTGCTTCCCAGGGCGAAAACCCGTATTATGAAAATGGCGGTGGATCAAGCACTTGAGACCATCAGGAACCGGATTGATCAGTTTGGTGTAAGCGAGCCGGATATCCGACCCCAGCAAGATAACAGGATTTTGATCCAGTTACCAGGTATTAAAGATCCCAAAAGGGCGGTAGAACTGATCGGCAAGACTGCCCTGCTGGAGTTCAAGCTGGTTGATGAGGAGCACAGTGTTGAAGATGCCCTTAAAGGAAATATTCCCCCTGGGGATGAAATTCTTTATGAGGTCACCATCGATCCAAAGACGGGCCGTGAGACGAAGGTCCCCTATTTACTCAAAAGGAGGACCCTTATTACAGGGGAGTACATAACCGACGCAAGGGTCCAGTTCGATAACCAGTACAATGAACCACAAGTGTCTCTTTCTTTTGATGCCAGAGGCTCAAGGCTTTTCGAACAGATCACCGGGCAGAATATCAAAAAAAGACTGGCGATCGTGCTTGACAACAACGTCTACTCCGCCCCTGTAATACAGGACAAGATATCTGGCGGGAGGGCACAAATAACAGGACGTTTTACAACGGATGAAGCGAGGGATCTGGCCATTGTTTTAAGGGCAGGCGCCCTTCCTGCGCCGGTTAAAATCATTGAAGAGCGCACAGTCGGCCCCTCTCTGGGAAAGGATTCAATTGAAAAAGGGTTTAAATCGATGATCATCGGGGGCCTTGTGGTGGTTATTTTTATGGCAATTTATTACGGCCTTTCTGGTATCATTGCTGACCTGGCCCTTATTCTGAATATCCTGATTATTATGGCAGGCCTGGCCTTCTTTGGGGCCACGCTGACCCTTCCTGGAATTGCAGGGATTATCCTAACTATTGGTATGTCTGTTGACGCCAATGTTTTGATCTTCGAGCGCGTGCGGGAGGAAATGAGGCTGGGAAAGACCCCTCGGGCCTCAATTGAAGGAGGATACGGTAAGGCCCTTGTTACAATTCTTGATGCCCAAATCACAACACTGATCGCTGCACTTGTATTGTTTCAGTTTGGGACCGGGGCTGTCAGGGGCTTTGCAGTAACCGTCAGCATTGGCATAGTAGCCAGTTTATTTACGGCCATCTTCGGCACCAGGATTGTTTTCGATTATCTATATGTAAAACGAAGAATGAAAAGACTTAGTATTTAGGGGAAGTGACTAAGGTGAACTAAAGTGTCTGAAGTGCCTAAAGTTAAATGGCTGGAAGGACTTGGCAATAGACAACGATGGGAGTAATACATGGAATTCATCAAGCCTGATATTAATATTAATTTTATTGGAAGGAGGAATATTGCCTTTACTCTTTCCTCAATGATGATCATTGCAACTATTTTTCTACTAATATGGAGAGGTGGCCCTAATTTCGGTGTGGATTTTTCAGGCGGGGTTTTAATACAGGTTAAGCTGGATCAAGATCGGATGCCCTCTGAAATAAGATCCGCCCTCGCACCGGTTCAGCTTGAGGATAGCATCATTCAGGAATTTGGTGACGAAGGACAACATGAGTACCTGATCCGCGTCAGAAGGACAGATATTGAGTTGGCAGGTTTGGGCGACAAGGTGAGGCAGGCCTTGATTTCCGAATTCGGTCAGGGTGTTGAAATGAGGCGGGTGGAAATGGTTGGGCCGAAAGTAGGTGCAGACTTAAGACAGAAGGCCCTGTTTGCCATCTTTTATGCAATCCTGTTCATTGCCATTTATATTTCAGGCCGATTTGAGCTGAAGTGGCTGATGAGTATTGTAATGGCCTTGTCTCTGGCATTTGTAGTTTATGCTTTTTCCAGCTTTGGTATGCCAGTCACTTGGCTCATCGTGATCGCTTTGATTGTGACCCTGGGGCTCTGCTGGTTTTTAAAATTGAAATATGCCCTGGGGGCTATTATTGCACTTATTCATGATGTGACCATTACAATTGGGGTCTTTGCATTGACAGAAAGAGAGATATCTCTTGCAATTATTGCCGCTTTTCTTACCATCGTTGGTTACTCACTGAATGATACGATTATTGTCTTTGATAGAATACGCGAAAACTTGAGACGGTTTCGGAGGCGGCCGCATGAAGAGATCATAAACAAAAGCATCAATGAGACCCTGAGCCGTACCGTTCTGACATCCGCCACCACATTAGTTGTCGTTTTGGCCCTTTTTATCCTGGGTGGTGGCGTGATACATGATTTTGCCTTTGCAATGCTGATTGGAATTGTTGTGGGAACATATTCATCCATCTTTGTAGCAAGTCCCATTATCTTAGTCTGGGAAGAAAGGTTCGCCAAAAGGGGTAGAAGTAAGGCAATACCCAGCGCTGTCAGTTAACCACGTATGAATTGACTATTTTCGATTGACGATTGAATAGTTAGTGCCTGAACGAAAACCCCGTTCAGGCACGGTTTTGGATTTTGGATTGCGGATTTTGGCCTGCCCTCCCCGTCCCGAGACCGGGACGGGATCGGGAGGCGCGACTTATTAGGTTCGAAGCTGGCGACCCGATATTTAGTTCATTGAATGATCCGTTGTTGATGTCCCGGATAACCAGGTCTGGGCCAGGGATTCAAAAAAGAAAACAATTTCAGTGCGTTTAAAATTTTCGAGTAAAACTGGAAAACCATATTTCGAGGTTTTCGTTCAGGCACTAGTTAACAAAATTTCTTAGTCCCAAGACTGCCAATAGCCAATAGTCAATCGTCAATCGTCAATCCAAAACAAGTGTCGCCGATTGGTAAAAAATAGAAAAAAAACATCGCCATTCCGAAGCCTTACCTTTTGGGTGGTAGCCCTGCTGGTGGTCACAGCCGTAACCGCTGGCTGGCTACTGTGGCGCGGCATATATGATGTTTCTCCCCGGTTTGATTTTGTTCTATTTAGTGTAAATCATGAATCTCGAAAAGTCCTGTCAGGGGAAACTCTCCGTCTCCATCCCAAAGATAGCGTAAAAATCTTAAAAATCTCAACAAACATGCTTTCGGACCTTGGAGTTCGTCTGGTGTCGAGTGGCTTTGATGTTGGGGCACTGCGGCACGAACACATGATAGTATCTGCCCTTTTGCCGAATCAGGAGATATTTGATCATTACAATTTCAGAGTTTGGATTAAGTACCGCAATCAGGACTTGGGGTACATTGACTGGCAAGTCCAGCCAGGTGCGGAGGACTGGCTTGATA
>JAKLQB010000266.1 GCA_022013615.1 Desulfobacterales bacterium
TCTGGAACATGGTATTTGGCAATTATGTGGCAAAACCAGCATTTTTTACGAGGACTTCGGGTCTTCAATTTTGTCCCTGTCCCTAACCCTGAACGTTGAACCCTGAACCTGTGAACGGTTACCTTTCTTCCTCCTGAAATGTGGTGTGGATTCCTCAAAATAAAGGGTTTTATTCCATAGTCAAAATTTCCTATTTCACTCTTTTGATCAAAGAACTCTCCAGTTTTACGCTTCTTAAAGATCCCCCCGGAGGAGAACCCATAGTCCAACACTCCCGCCCAGCCCCATCCAGCCGGATTCGGAAGACTATGACCAGGCTCAAGGGACGATTTTTCCGGCACAAAAAAAGGAGCCCCTTTTCTTTCTGAAACTGGCATGACCGTTGCAGTGTCGTAAGGCAAGCTTGGCCAATGTGGGGCCAGCGCAGGTTAAAAATCTTTAAGAAAGGAGGTGAACTAATATGGCAGTAGAGAAAGCAATAGCTTCCTCAAGCCTGGTTGAGGTGATCGACAGGATCCTCGACAAGGGCGTGGTCGTAGATGCATGGGTGAGGGTTTCTCTGGTCGGCATCGAGTTGCTCGCTATCGAGGCAAGGGTCGTGATAGCAGGCGTTGAGACATTTCTCAAATACTCCGAGGCCGTAGGACTGTTACCAGAGGCCGCTTAATTTCAATTAACCTAAGAAGGGAGATTGCCAGATATCCTTGAGAGCGTGGTGGCGTCACCGACCCCACTGCAATTGAAAGGATTCTGAAAGAGAATGTCTCGAGCATATCTGAAATCTCCGACTCAGTATTTTAAGACCGTAAATAAGTCTGACAATACTCCCTTCGACAAAGATGTTCGATAAATGGAAGTAGTTGTCCGACCTATTTGCGGTTTTATTTTATATAAAATCACCGCTTCCAGCTCGTAGAACTTGCAAATCGGAGAGAACGTAGTGAGGTTATTTTATGATGGGGGTTAGAGAGGACCTAAAGACGTTAGCCAACAGCATTCTCGATTCCTATGAAATACGCGTGGGGACAGTCAACGCCTTGATGGACCAGGCATATCATTTCCTTACAAGCTTTCAAATGGAGGTCGAGGACATGATTGTCAGGCTAAGAGATAATCTTGCCAGGGCGGAAAGCCTCAGGAAAAAGGACTTCGATCGTATGATCAGTGATGTGATGGATCGGCGGCGTCAGAGCGGGGAAGAGGCAGAACAGTGCCTCACACTTTTCCGGGAGCAAGAAGAGGAAATGATCTGCCGGCTCAGGAAGATCATTGTCGGCGGAAACCGCTCGAGCCTGGAAGATATTGAGGCCATAAAAGAAGATATCTCGAACCGCCAGAAAGACCGGGAAAAAATGATAATCAAAGCGCTTAAACGGTTCCAGGTAGAACAGGAGGAGCTGAGGCTTGGCCTCAAGAAACTTCTGTCAAAGGGAGAAGGTGTTAAAGTTAAAGACTTCAGGATAATGCTCAAATCCCTGAGGGCCCAGCAGAGTGACCGTGACGCCGAGCTGAGCAGGATGCTGGATGATTTTGATGTGGTGAGGGCCAGGGTCCAGACCCAGTGGCAGTCAGTGGATAGGGTGAGTGGCTAGTCAATTGAAGATTGAGAATTGAAGATTGAAGGAATTCTGTCAATTTTTAAAAAGAAACAGAGCGAAGCGATTCCACAAATATTCAATATTCAATCGACAATATTCAATTCTATAACCAGTAACAAGCAACGAGTAACCAATTTTGCCAATCTGTGCGAGTAACTCTTGTGCTCATAGCAGATTCGCTATCAGAAACTTTCAAGACGTCCTTGAGGGCATAGAGGTGTTAGCCACCCCTCTATAAGCACAATATGCATTCCCGAGTATGTCTTTACAATTACAATAAAAAATTTTGAAGGAGGTAGAGACATGGCAAATGTAGATGATTTGAGAGGATTGGCAGAGGAGATGGCCGGTGCCTATGACGAGAGGGTGGATAGGATAGCCGCTATTAGACAGGAAACAGCGGATTTTCTGAATGCCTCTCGCACAGCCCAACAGGAGATGGCAAAGGAGTTGAGGAAAAAGCTGTCCAGTGAAGAGGCGACGCGCAAAACCGAGACACAGACGGAGATCAAGGAACGAGAGGCTTACATAAAAGTCCTTTTAGCTGATTATGACAAGGCCCATCAGGAAATGGCTAAGGAACTAAGGGAAAAACTCATTAATGAGGAAAACGAGCGCAAGGCGGCTGACCAAGCGGAGATAAGGGAGCGCAAATGGGCTATCAGCAGCATGCTGGAGGAATTCAAGAAGGAGCA
>JAKLQB010000267.1 GCA_022013615.1 Desulfobacterales bacterium
GAGCATTTTAGGGTGTATCTTTGTCGTGTTCTTCGTTTCTATGGCGCAAAACGTATCCTGCCCATATATTACAAAGTCAACCTCGTTGCCTGACTTTGTTCGCCAGAAATAGAGCTTACACACGTCACCTCTATATGTGTTCCATGCCCTAAGATGCTGAGCCACAAGACCCTCTAGGGCGGCTCCCTCAATCTCCTGAGGCGCATCCAGAGGGCCTGCAGGGCGCACCGATCTGAAAACCCCGGAATCAAAATAGTAGAATTTAGGATGTGAAGATAAATGTCGCTTAGTGCGTTTGGTAAAAACGGGTATGCGGAAGGCCAATAGCAAATCTTCAAGGATTGAGACATAACCTTCTACGGTTTTACGCTCCACTTGACTATCCCGGGCAATATTAGAGATATTCAAAACAGCTCCGTGAGACAAACTTGCAGATTCCAGGAATCTACTGAACGCACCTATATTGCGAACAAGGCCTTCCATCTGAACCTCTTCCCTCAGATAAACCGCAACATACGCATTAATTGCCTCTTTGGGGCTCCTGGCATCATTTACAAGAGGAAGCATGCCAATTTGAAGGGCTTCTTCCAAAGAAAACGTCTCCCCCAACTCGGCAGCCATAAACGGATGCATTGTCTTAACCACAGCGCGCCCCGCAAGCAAATCCACTCCCGACCGTTTTAGCTTTCTTGCGCTTGATCCAGTTAACACAAAACGCCATCCAGCATGCTGTTCCATTAGCTGATGCACCACATCCAACAGTTGCGGGAATTTCTGAATTTCATTTATTACGATCGTTTTCCCTGGTTTTTGTGCCTCGGTAACTTCACGCAGCCTTTCTGGCTTTGCCGAGTACGCTCTGTAGACCTCTGGTGCCAAAAGGTCTATAAAAGGTACATCCCCTAAATGCTGTTTGAGCCACGTAGACTTACCTGTTCCGCGCGGCCCAAACAGAAAAAAACTTTGTTTTGAATCCTGGAAAAAACGAGGTTTAAATTCCATATTTGCTTCCTTTTTGGAATTTTAGCTTCCATTATTACCAAAAACATACCTGCTGTCAAGAAAATACTTGGAAGGTATAGGGGCAGAGGGCAAGTTAGTTCATAGGTGACAGGAAAACAAATTTAGGGGGTTTGTTGAATTCGTTGAATAACTTCCTTCCTTATTTTCGCAAGGTTCCCACCAAAAGCTTGACAATGGCGTTTAATCGAGATATACTTCTTCTCAGTAGTTAAACAAATTCAGGAGAGATATACGAAATGGCAATAGTCAAAACCCACGCAAAAGGGCAAATCATCATGCCAAAAGATATCCGAGTCAAGCTCGGCATAAAACCAGGAAAAATGTTATCCGTTAAACTTGTAGATGATCACGTTGAAATCAGACCTTTACCCGATGACCCAATTGAATTCCTTACCGGTATATTTGAGAAGCACCGGGGCTCTATGGCTGCCGAACTCCTGAAGGAGAGGAAAAAAGACAATGAAATCGACGAAACAAATCCTCTTTGATTCCCACGCCATTCTGAAGTGGATCCAGAAAGAAGCTGGATACGACAAAGTTAAGTCATTGATTCTTGCCTGCGGCGATAAATCAATAACAGGATATATGAGCCAAATCAATCTCGGAGAAGTTTATTATAAAGCCATTAGAGCAGTAGGACTTGATGAAGCCAAGGGCTTTCTGGAAAATTTCTTTCGATTGCCCATCAATTTGATACTGCCTGACAGCGAGCTTATTTGGAAAGCTTCCGAAATTAAGGCAGCATACCCGATTAGTTACGCAGACTGTTTTGCCGCTGCAACTGCTTTAAGATATGAGGCGTCTATTCTGACTGGTGATCCTGAATTTAAGAAAATAGAGAGCATGGTTTCTGTTGAATGGCTTTAACAACCCAAAGGGCAGCCAGACCTCTCCTCCTTTACAAAGGACAGGGGGGACATCGTGAAGAAAGTGCATAGCATTGCAGCAGCCTTTGACAGTACGAGTTGAAAGAAAATCCACACAGGATTTTGTTGAAGACCCGAAATATCTTGGAGAGAAGGAAATATTATGAAACGGGCACTATCAACCCGTAACTCGTAACCCGCAACCCGTAACCCGTAACTCGGAACCCGTAACACCCTCAACCCAACGAACCCAAGTAACCCAACAAGTGGCCATCCGGGCCCGCAACCAATTTCCAACACGATCCTTGCCCAAATGAAAAACCGAGAAAAACATCCTGACAATCGCGTAAATCCTGTCTGAAAAAAATAATGTCAAGATATCTCGGACGTTCCGCATTCCACATATTGCCCCTCTATATATAAAAGGAGCATCGCGGTTTATTGTGAAAACCAGGTCGGGAACATAGCACAAAAGCATTGTAGGGTCGGGTTTCATACCCGACCGGGGTTGCGGTGGCATATAAAATGCCACCCTACATGATGTGAACAAAGGCTTCAGACTAATCCGCGATGGGCCATATAAAATGCCCCATATTTGTCAAAGGGGTCCTCAACACACGCGTTAAGATATGGTCGTTAGGCCTAAGGTTCTGAAATCTCTGTCAAAAGATATAGCCGGGATATTCTTCAGTTCCCCTGTGATAAGGACATGTGAAAGGGCATCTACAAAAGAAATCTTTCTGTCTTTGCCGTAAAGATTGAATAAAGTGATGGCTTGATGATAATGGTTCTCTTTACAATTTATAATTTTATAGAGATGAATTGACTGACCAAAAGCGAGAGCTTCAGAATAGCCGTATCTATAAAGCAGAACTGTCATGGCCTCAGAGACAATAAACCAGCACGTATGAATAGAGATACGGCCTTCTTTTACCTCTCCAAAAAGTTCCAGTGCGCGCCGGTGCTCAGTGTCCTTCTTTGAAAACAGAGCGATAAAGAAGCTGGCATCGCAATATACGGTGCTAAAGCCTGTCAGTGTTCCCATCATTCATTCCATACAGGAGAGTTTTATAGTTCCGTGCGGCCAGTTGCAATTCTTCTTCGGGTTCCGGTAAATCCTCAATGGATTTTATTACTTCCTCATAAGGATCGATTTCCCCTAAAAGCTCAATACGTGCATAGACCTTTCCCCACCTGGTGATCTCAAGAGATTCTCCGGGCTTTAGTAATTTGTCCAATTGTGTTAGTTTGCCTCTGGCATCGCTAACATTGAGTCTTATTATCTCTTTTTCCATACGAACCACCCTCGTAATGTACAATTCCATACATAATAGACCATGTTTTGTACATTTTGTCAAGAGCAAACTTGATTAGTTTGGGGTGCCAGGCAAGTTTATGTACCACTTAATGGCTGTATCCGCTCAAGGTCATCCTCATACCTCTTTTACGAATCCCATAGATCTACAGCACGTTGTGCATTTAGCCAGAATTCGGGAGTATTGCCGAATAACCGGGACAAACGCAGTGCCATTGTCGGGGTAATGACGCGGCGTTCACGTAATAGCTCGTTTACTGTTTGGCGTGATACTCCTAATGCTTCAGCGAGCTTTGTAGAAGTCAACTCATAGTCAGGCATAAAGTCCTCACGAAGCATCTCCCCAGGGTGGGTTGGCGGTATTTTACGCAATTCAGTGTTTTTTATACCCATCATTTACCTCTCAATGATAATCTGTTATTTCAACGTTATAGGCGTCGCCATCAATGAAACGAAAGCAGATTCTCCATTGCTCATTTATTGAAATCGAGTATCGCCCTTTCAATGCATCACCACGAACAGTTTGTAACGGGTATGCTTACGGCGGGGGCATCGGGGTATTTGCTCAAGGATTGCTCGATGGAGGAGCTGACCGCAGCAGTTCGTGCTGCGACCCGCGGAGACGTTTATTTGAGTCCCGGTGTTGCAAGCGTGGTTATTAGAGGCTATGTTCGTCAATTAAAGGAATCTGACAAAGCCATACCGCCTCTCCTTACACCAAGGCAGGCTGAAGTACTACAACTGGTGAGCGAAGGCAAGACCTCAAAAGAAATCGCCTCTCGTCTCTGTATTAGTGTAGAAACAGTAGACACACACCGCAGGCAAATAATGGATAAATTAGCCGTCAGTAGTACCGCTGAGCTCACCAAATACGCCATCCGCTCGGGACTAACCTCACTCGATACGTAAACTTCTCTGATACTGGATGACTGATCCTGGATACTGGATAGATGCCTTTGGCATGCAGCTTATCACGGAAACGGTCTGATTCCCGGGAACACTGAACTCACCCGTAACTCGCAACTCGAAGTTCCCGCAACTCGCACCCCGAGGCAGTATTTTTGCTACTCAAAAGGCATTGGTTCCTATGCCGCATTAACAGGGTTTACTTTTCAAAAACATTTCCAGGGAGATCAAACTTCACTCATAACCTGCTTAGCTTCTAATTCGTTATACATTCTCCAATACTTACCGTGGGCAGGATCGAAAATGGTATTAATCCCTCTGTTTTCCAATGCCGTCAGAACATACTCCTTAATGGAATCTGCCAGTGATTTTAGGGCATCCTTCTGGTCTTCCCCGTGAGAAGAAACTGTAAAATCAAGGCAGCGGGCGACAACGACATCATCTTCTTTAGTCAATAAAACATGCAATAATGGACTCTCCCATAAGTCACCGATTTTGACTTTTATCCTTTCTGCTCTAACGCTTTTCATAGCTCCCTCAGCACATATTTGATTTGTTTATCCATAAATCTCATCATTTTATTTTTATTCCTATTTGATTACTTTTATCAAGGATAATTTTCATTTTTTTGTAGATGGTGTTACCCTAATTGAGTGATACTCAATTGAGGTATAAAAATGTCAAACTTTTCTTGATCTTCTTTGGCGTACTTTTTCTCATTTGATTTCTCCAAGTCTCACGTTTAGTTTCCAGAGCGCAACCCGTAACCCGCAACCCGCAACTCGCAACCCGCAACTTACCCCAAAATCTTCTCATAGAGGGCGACAGTTACCTGATCGGGTTCTACATCCAGTTCTTCGCGCAGGGCCTTTCTACACCAAACATGCCCTATTTTACCATTTAAGAAAACGCTTGAATTTGTGGGTCAATATGTTTAGTATTGAATTTTAAAAGATCGAAGTAACATCTCAATAAGTCTGGGCATTCCGAACCTCCCCCCTTTTGCAAAGGGGGATTGAGGCCCGCCCTCCTGCCAAGCGGAGCGAGGCGGACGGGGGGATTTTCTTAATACAGCTTTAAAACCTTCTAACGATCAATCATGTGTAAACCGATCATGAGTGCAATGAAATAGGGGGCCCTGTTGGACCAAAGAAAAGCTCCATACATTGTATCAAAGATACAGATGTTTGGGGCTTTTTGTGCTTTAAGGTGGCCATAAAGGTGCCTTCATGGGGGCTTACAGGTGAACCAAACTTGATGGTCTTGTAAAAAGTCCACATTTTTATTTTTGACGCCCATAACTATTTGTTATTCCAATATATAAATTGTTATTTTTGTGTATTTTGTGCCTTTTTGCGGCTATATCAAACTTGATGGTCTCGTAAAAAGTCTGGAATTCGTCATTTTTACAATTTCGCACCCAATGATTTCAATGGGTTATAAGACCAAATTTTTAAGATTTTGACTTTTTACGAATACATCAAACTTAGCTTGATTGTATAATAATCTGTTTTTTAAAGCGGCGTAGTCCCGATGGCGGGACTGTATAGAATCGCGAAGCGATTGTATAACTTGACCGAGGCATGAAAAGAATGGAAAAGCCTTCCCGCTCAAAAAGACGCGTTGAAACGGCACTGGAAGAGTACGAAAAAAGATACCGCCTGCTTGCGGATAATATAAATGATGGCCTATACATGCTCGATACTGAGGAAAGATTTACTTTTGTGAATAAAGTCATCGGGCGAAGATCCGGAATTCCTTTTGATAAATTTGTTAGATTACACTACCTCGACGTTGTCAGTCCAAAAGACCACAAGCGTGTCAAAGCGAATTTTGAAAAGATAATGCGAGGAGAAAATGTCCTTCCATATGAACTGGAATATATCAAGTCAGATGGAAGCCCTTTGTGTGTGGAGGTTAATACTCAGCCTATCTATGAAAATAGTCAAGTAGTCGGGCTCCAGGGAATCTCACGTAATATTACCGAGCGGAGGCGAGCGGAAGCAGCGCTTAGACAAGCCCATGAAGAACTTGAAGACCGTGTAAAAGAAAGAACTGCTGAGCTGGAAAGAGTCAATGAAAAGTTGAAGCGGGAGCTTATTCTTCGAACGCGCGCAGAAGAGGATCTGATAAAAAGTGAAGAGAAACATAGAGAACTTGCTGAACTTCTACCGGAGATTGTTTTTGAAACAGATGCTGAAGGCAATATCACCTATACGAACCTCATAGGTTTTGAAAGATTTGGCTATTCTCAGAAAGAGTTTTATGAGGGGTTAAGCCCATTCATCGTAATAGCGCCTGAAGATCGGGAGAGGCTCAAGAAAAATACTGCCAGACTTATGAAGGGGAAGAAGTTAGGGCCGGGTGAATACCTGGCCCAAAAGAAGGATGGTAAAAAATTCCCGGTGATTATCCATAGCAGTGTCATCCTGGATGCTAATAAGCATCCTGTGGGGTTAAGGGGTGTCATGGTAGACATTACCCATCGAAAGCGAGCCGAAGAAAAAGTCTTAGCCTATCAACAGAAACTGCGGTCTCTGGCATCTGAATTATCATTTACAGAAGAACGCACGCGAAGGCAAACCGCAGTTGCCTTACATGACGGCATAGGGCAGACCATGGCCTTCGCTAAAATGAAACTGGGAGCCCTCCGAAAACCTGGTTTAGATGCCTCTCTTTTGAAATCCCTTGATGAAATCCTCGAGCTGCTCAACACGACCATTAAGGATACGCGAGGCCTAATTTCCGAGCTCAGCACACCCGTTCTCTATGAGTTGGGTTTTGTCCCGGCCATAGAGTGGCTTTGCCAGGAAATGAAGAAAAAGCATGCCATAAAGGTAGCCTTTCATGCCGACAAAAAATCAAAACCACTGGATGATGATGTTGGAGTCCTTCTGTTTCAAGCTGTGCGCGAATTGTTAGCCAATGTGGCCAGACACGCAGAGGCCCAAGGTGCAAAGGTATCAGTTTATAGAAATAAAGACAGAATTCGAGTCGAGGTTTCAGATGACGGCATTGGATTTGATAATTCAGAAATTAGTCTTCATGTCGACATGGAGGGAGGATTCGGGCTTTTTAGCATCCGGGAGCGGTTGGAACCCATTGGTGGCCGGTTGAAGATCGAACCTGAACCTGGAAACGGTACAAAGGTAACCCTCACAGCGCCTCTGAAGAAAGAATCAGGGGCACTGGAGTAATGGAGTAATGGAGCAGATTTTGGATTGCAGGTTTTAGATCGCAGATTTACGAAGCGCACGAGGGTAGATTTTAACCCGCAACTCGGAACATGCAACGCGTAACAATTTCATTACTCCAATCTTCCAAGGAGTTTTCACATGACCATAAGAATTATTGTGGCAGACGACCACCGAATCGTACGCAACGGGCTCCGAACACTGCTAAACTCTGAACCCGACATAGAAGTCATTGCAGAGGCCGAAAACGGGCGAAAAACCGTTCAGTTAGTTCGGGAACTCATACCAGACGTGGTTGTCATGGATGTCACAATGCCTGATTTAAACGGCATTGAGGCGACACGTCAAATTCTCGCCGAATTTCCTCAAGTCAAAATCATCGCCCTTTCAATGCATCACCACGAACAGTTTGTAACGGGTATGCTTATGGCGGGGGCATCGGGGTATTTGCTCAAGGATTGCTCGGTTGAGGAACTTACCGCTGCAATTCGCGCTGCAACCAAAGGAGAGGTTTATTTAAGTCCCGGTGTGGCCAACGCGGTTATAAAAAACTACGTTAGTCAATTAAAGAAATCTGAGAAATCCATACCGCCCCTCCTTACACCAAGGCAGGCTGAAGTACTACAACTGGTGAGCGAAGGCAAGACCTCAAAGCAGATCGCATCAATCATGAATATCAGTGCGAAAACCGTAGACACACATCGCCGGCAAATGATGGCTAAATTGAATGTCAGCAGTATAGCCCAACTCACCAAATACGCCATCCGCTCCGGTTTAACGTCTCTCGACACTTGAAATGCTCTGATACTGGATACTGGATAATAGTTCAGGTACTTCTCTTGACAGGAGTAATATAGGATATCCCCTTTATCACATTTCTTCTTTCTTCACTCCGTCCCTGTACAAATCCGTCAATTTGTTCTATATTAGACTTCTCAATAAGTTCGGGCATTCCGACTGTTTCCCCCTTTTGCAAAGGGGGATTGAGGCCTGCCCTTGCGCGACTTAATGGCCATATGTCGCAATCTGACGAAGCATTTATGTCCGATCAGCCACTCTCGCAACGTATCAAAACCCGGTCTGGGCCAGGGGGGATTTTTCTGATATTGGCTGGACTTTTTGAGAACTTACTATATTGGCGCTTAAATTCTCCTTTTCTTTTGTTTTGCCATTAAATAGATAGATATCAAAGCAAACTTTTTCGATCACCGGGACGAACGATGTATCCTGGGCAGGCGGCCAGGGGAGGTCTTATCTTTGAGCCCGTATTTTACAGGCACCGCAACAAAGGGAGCTCTGTGATGAAAAGTCCTTTTCAAAACACATCTTATCTTGACACCTCAACAGTGGAAGCTGAGGTTTTAGATTGGTACGAGCTGTCGCAGGCAGAACGTTTTACTGAATCTCAGAAACTATGGGAAGTCTTTGTGCTTCTTGGAGGTGATTATGACCCTGAGCCCGATACCCAAAGTCCTTTCCACATTTTTGAAACATAAGGTAAAAGCTCTCTTGATCGGAGGGCAGGCCTGCATCCTTTAGAGAAAGAGAAGCTGATCGGTACTACTGGAAGCCATTAAGGAAGGAATTAGAGAAATGGCGATCCACGCGGGACCCGTAACCCGCTTACAGTCCCGCCTATAGCGGGAAACCTGCGAATGCCTACAAATATAGTTGTTATTTCATCAATAAATTCAAGAATTCGGTTGGGCTGACGACTTTCTGTCCTTTACAGGTCTTTTTGGGGAAATGTTTTCTGTTGCCGGTGATAAGGACGTCGGCTGTTGATGCCAGGGCAGCTTCTAGAAATGGTTCATCGCTGCTGTCCGGGAGGTCAAAGGCCTCAGCTAAAGAAGGTGCGTTTATCCCTTTTGAGCGGATGACTTCCAGTATGGTTTGGACATTTTTCAGGTTTAGATCAAATTTTGGCCTATTTAAAACTTCCAGGTACTCCGCCAGTATATGTTCGTTGATTATGATTTGAATGTCTCCCTGGAGCACCAGGCGCATAATCCGTGCAGGCTTGCTGCGCGGTTTTAGAAAGGCGGAGACAAGGACGTTTGTATCGAGGACAATCTTCAAAATCCCTACTCTTTTCGAACAGCGGCAATTTCAGATTGGATTTCGTCTGCGGTTATCCGGTCAGTCCCTTTTATTACCGAAACCTTATGAATATTATCCAGTGCTTTTAAGGCTCTTGCTCTCTGAATGGCATCAAGTTCTTCTCCCACAGTGTCTTCGTTGACCCCGGTCAGTATGGCGACCGGCCGTCCATTGGCAGTGATAATCACATCTTTTTCCTGTTTTGCCATTTCCCATACGCGGCCGGGTTTTAGACGCAGGTCCCGAACAGAAACAAATTTCATGGTTGGTCTCCTTAGAATGAAGCAACTTTTAAGTTAATAACAAGGCTACAATTTATCTTACAAAAGGTCAACAATAAAAAACAAGGGGGAGGTCGGGGGGAGCATGGGTGCGAAAAGATCATCGTGCATAACCCATCCAAAACCTTTGAACCTGGAACCGCTCACTTTAGACTGGCTTTTGAGGTGTCAGGTTCTTCAGGAATTCATCGCACGGAAGGCATAGAACGTTTTTTATCTTTAACCGTGCTTTACCCCGATACAAAAGACATAGTTCCGCTTCAGGGTAATCATTCTTAAAGGCCA
>JAKLQB010000268.1 GCA_022013615.1 Desulfobacterales bacterium
CGAAGCGCAACGCTTCGTGGTCTGTCTGTTAAAGCACGCGAGCCCGTGGACGCTTGCGCGCGCTATTTGTCCAATCATTCTCCCTATCTCCGGTATGATCGCTACCTTGCCAAAGGAGTGCCCGTCGCCACAGGAGTTATCGAAGGCGCCTGCCGGCACTTGGTAAAAGACCGTATGGCGGTAACCGGTGCCCGCTGGAGTCTGAACGGCGCCGAGGCCGTTTTGCGACTGCGTGCCCTTCGCTCCAGTCGCGACTTTGACAAGTACTGGACTTTCCATGAGGCTCGCGAGTACGAACGAACCCACCAGACTCTCTATGCCGGTGGCATCGTTCCTCCGACAATTGCTTCGCTTCCGGCTTCCAAACGAAATCATCTGAAAGTAATAAAGTAAGTCAAAAAAGAAAATGAAAGTTGCTACGAAATGCTACAAACTATTGATTAAGGTCGTCGCAAAAGAGCTACACCCATTTAATTTTGTCCTAATTTGTCCTAAAAAATTAGGACAATTTGACATTTTTTGATGAAATTTGACTCTTGAGATCTTCTGATAAAACATAAGGAAAGGGATTAAGAATAATTCTTAACAACTTGATTTTATTGATGGCGGAAGTGCATGGGAATCGAACCCACCTGCCGAGGTTTTAGCCCGGCACACCGGATTTGAAGTCCGGGAGCCCCACCAGTGAGCTTTCCACTTCCGAACATAACTGAGCATTGTGGTCCTATTCTATTCATGCAGTGCGTTTTGTCAATAGCCCTATGAATAGGCGTTCACAGTTTCAGGGTTCAAAAGTTCAGGGTTGCTTTTTTATTGAACCTGTGAACGGTTACCATTATCTTAACCGAAATTGATCATGATAGATGTTCAATAATGATCCTCAAAACCCTGCGAATAGGCTCTGCTGCTCCCCACAAAAGTTGGTCACCTACGGTAAATGCAGTGATGTATTCAGGTCCCATGAGCATTTTCCTGAGCCTGCCAACTGCAATGGTCAGGGTCCCGTTAACCGCGGCCGGGGTTAAAGATCGAAGGGTTGATTCCCGGTCATTTGGGATTAGTGCCACCCAATTGTTTCCCTCTTGTATTATCTCAGAGATCTCTTCAAGAGGCATATCTTTGTTTAGTTTAATGGTCAGCCCCTGGCTGTGGCAGCGCATAGCACCCACACGAACACACAGCCCATCCACAGGAATTGGTTTCTCTGTTTTCAGGATTTTGTTGGTTTCCACGAGACCTTTCCATTCCTCTCTGGTCTGGCCCGATTCCATTTGAGAGTCAATCCAGGGAATAAGGTTGCCTGCAAGGGGGGCTGCAAAATTTTCAGCAGGGAAGGTATCGCTCCTCAGTTCACCGGTTATCCTGTCATCAATGGCTATCGCTGTGGATGCGGGATCATCGAGCAAGGCCCTTGAGGCATCACCAAGGACTTGCATCTGGGCAATCAGCTCTTTCATGTGTTTGGCTCCCGCTCCAGAGGCGGCCTGGTAAGTCATGGAAGAGATCCACTCAATATGACCGGAAGAAAAAAGGCCGGAAAGTGCCATAAGCATCAGACTGACAGTGCAGTTTCCTCCCACATAGGTCCTGATACCCGAAGACAATCCCTGGTTAATTACGGATCTGTTTACGGGATCTAAAACGATAATGCTCTCATCGTCCATTCTGAGGGTGGATGCCGAATCAATCCAATACCCGTTCCAACCTTGTTTGCGTAAATCAGGATAGGCTTTTTTAGTGTAGTCACCGCCCTGGCAGGTCAAAACTATATTTAGTGATGAGAGGAGCTCGATATCGTATGCATCCTTCAGTGGTTGAGTGCCTAATCCTACATCAGGACTTTCTCCGCCGATATTTGACGTTGTGAAAAAAAACGGCTCAAAGCCCTTAAAGTCCTGTTCTTCTCTCATACGTCCCATAAGAACCGAGCCAACCATACCTCGCCACCCAACAAAACCGATTCGCAACATGATTTCCCCCTAGAGGTTGCTTTATATTTTTTTGACAGGATTAACAGGATAGACATGATTTTTTTGTAACCTCTCAAAAACTAACGCCTACCCCCCCTCCGGCCTTTAAGCCCTACTGGCAGGCCTGGTATCCAGACCATCCTGTTATTCCTGTCAAGGGTTTAAACCTCCCACCATCTGTCCCAGGGCCTCGGAGACTGAATCGTGACTGACCAGATCGGCCTCTGCATCAAGGGGCGTTTCGTCTCGATTGATGATGATCAGCCTGGCACCATTTTGAACAGCGTGTACGGGCACAGAAGCAGCAGGATAGACCACTAAGGAAGAACCCAGAACAATGCAGAGGTCACATTCGCGGGCATACATAAGCGCATCCGCCATTTTATCCTCGGGCATAGCCTGACCAAAGGAGATGGTGTCCGGTTTCAGAATACCTGCGCAGTCGTCACAATAGGGTACTTTCACCCCCGAATTCAAGCGTTCCTGTATGTCATCCCGGTCATACTTTTTCCCGCAACTCAGGCAGGAAACTGAAAATGCCGTGCCGTGGATCTCAATAATTCTCTCCGGCGAATTCCCAGCCTTGTGGTGCAGATTGTCTATGTTCTGCGTGACAATGGCTAAAAGCTTTCCGCTCTCTTCAATGGCCCTGATAGCCAGATGGGCACGGTTTGGGACAGCATCTTTCATGGTATCATAGAATTCAGTGCTCATCTCCCAGTATCTTTCCCTGGCCTTTTCACTGGAAATAATCTTGTCAAAGTAAAAGTCTGAAGGGTCATATTTACTCCAGACACCTCCGGGACTCCTGAAGTCAGGAATGCCGGATTCTGTGCTCATGCCTGCACCGCTGAATATCAATATTCTTTTGGCTTCCTTTATTATCTGTGCACCTTTTGCGATCAAATTGTCCATACCGCTTTTCCACTTTCAAACCTTCTTGTATTTGAACTTCATCACTCTTTCATCCGCCTAAGGCGAAAACCCTGAACTCCTGAACCTGAGTGCCTCAATTGAGGTGGTACTTGGTATCCGGTACTGGGTACTGGTTTAAAATATTATTTTTCATTTTTTATATCTCTATCAGGGAAGAAGTAAAAAATAAGACGTAAAATACCTTAAAACCAATACCAGATAGCCAATACCCAATACCACCTAATTGAGCATCACTCAATTAGGGAAGTAATTACTATCCAACTATATCTTTTCTACCTTAAATCCCATTTTAGAAGCAAAGTCGGAAAGGAAATTGTCCGCAGAAAGAAACATCGCATCATAGACGTCAAATGCAGCAACGAGCTGCAGGGAATCAAGTGTTCTAATCCCCTCTTTGTGACCGTAACCTCTAATAATCTCCGAGGCTTTACGGTAGTGTCTTTCATCAAGAGGGATAAGCTGCATCTGCCTTGAGTCAAGATCATCCAGAAAAGTGTTCCATATGAGAACTTGCGCCTCCACCTCAAGGTTTCCAGTCCTGATCTTCTTCATGAGAGCGGATGCAAACTCTGTTGTCGCTACCTGGCAAAGATAGACGCCCTCAGCCTTCAGAATGATGGATTCTACCCTTTCACTTCCTTCTTCAGGATAGTAATATTTGACAAGTGCACTGGTATCGACAAAGATTGAACCCACCTAAAAACGCTCCTCCCTTGATTCAAGAATAACTTCCGAGAGCGGTTTCCCCATTGGCTTAATAGCCTTCCGTAATTCTTTGTGAGTCTTGAGTGTCCTCGGAATCTTCTTTTCAACTGGAACCAGTTTGGCAACAGGTTCATCCCTTTTAGTTATTATAACCTCTTCGCCTTTCTGTACCCTGTTGATATACTCAGAAAAGTTTTTACGCATCTCCTTGATGCCGGTCTTTATCATTTTCCTTGGTACCTCCAAAAAATATTGTTCTTAAGTGTACACAGGTGATCACATTATGTCAAGAGAATATAATGCGTGACAAACTCTTTCCTCTACGGCTGCCCGACTGCATCTATTTGAGGCTAATCCCTTCCTTTTTTGAAAAAGGTGCCCGTTTCGTCTATGGAGGAGGTTATAGGTGCTTCAACCGGATTTCCATCATCAGATTAAGACACGGCTTCTTTTTCACCGGCTTCCTTGCGCCAGTCAATGCCCTTTATCTCGAGATGTCTCATCAAGACAGTGATAACATAGTTACTTAATGACCTGTTTTCTTTTTTGGCAAGCTTCAGGATGGCATCCTTAATTGCAGGGTCGATTTTAAAGGAAAGTGTCTCTTTCATGACTGCAATTATACTAAAATGTATCGATAAGTAAAGTACAAAAAGGATTTTGTTAATAAGGTAAGCAATAATAAGTAATTATATTATTAATAATTATAAATAATTAAAAACTAATTAAACGTAGAACTTAGGGGCTTCGCCCCAATTGGAATATTGGATGTTTGTTTAGTAAAATGGTGGGCGGTGGGGGATTTGAACCCCCGGCTTCCACCGTGTGAGGATGGCACTCTCCCGCTGAGTTAACCGCCCAGTCTATGTTGGTTGAGTTGTTGAATTGAGAGGTCTAAAATAGCGATTTACACATACAACACTAATATACGGCCTGTAAATAAAAAAAATGAAAAATATTCGTTTAAACCAGTACCTAGAGAAGCTCTGTCTCAAACCGACGAGTTTGTGTGCATTTATCAAATTTACTGCTTAAAGTGTAGAGATGCTGGTTGCTGGATGCTCGATGCTGGATAAAGAAAAAACATTTCTTATTACATCCAGTATCCAGAGGCCAGCATCCAGTATCTTTATATTATTTGCACCACAATATATTGAAACTTGACATAAATTTTAAGATCTTAGCCTATAAAGACACCTAATGGCGGATATCAAATACCACTTCAATTGAGTTTGACTCAATTGAGGTTAAACCATGCCCACTAATTTTTTCATTGATTCTACCTCTACTGTTTCGAGGTGGCGGTATTCGCCAATTTTTAGATCGCCCAAAGTGATTTTACCGAAGCCGGTTCGTATCAGGTGCACCACACTATGCCCCACAGCTTCCACCATTCTCCGCACCTGGCGAGACTTTCCCTCAGTAATGGTCATCCTGAGTATGCTCTGTGTTGCACTGCGAGTAATCACGCTTGTCTTGGATCGAACCGTGCTCCCGTCCGGTAGTTGAACGCCTTTCCTCAAAAGGGCTACGGATTCATCTTTTATAATGCCGGGTACAGTCACTTTGTAAGTGCGCGGGACCTGGAAGCGCGGATGGGTCATACGATGTGCCCATTCACCATCATTGGTAAAAAATAACAGTCCGAGTGTATCAAAATCGAGGCGTCCTACAGGATAAACCCGCTGGAGAACATCCTTTACGAGATCGGTTACCAAAGGCCTGCCTTGCGGATCACTAAGGGAGGACATATAGCCAAAGGGCTTATTGAGCAGTAAATAGAGCCTTTCAGATGGTTTTGGGATTTCCTGACCATCTACGCAAATACGATCAATACCCCAGATTGCCCGGGTACCAGGCTCATTCAGCAAACGGCCATTGACCATGACCCTGCCCGATCTGATCCAGTCGTCCGCCTTGCGTCTGGAAGTAATGCCTGCGAGGGACAGTATTCGGTTGATCCTCTGGGCCTGTTCGCCATGCGCATGCCCGTTTCCTGGTGATAGTTCAGTCATTTTTTTCCTCAGATGTACCCATCTGGGCTTCTTCCTCGGAGATTGGTACCGTCTCCTCTTCATCGGATCCGAATTCCCTGATTTCTTTTAACTTTGGGAGTGACCCAAGGTCCTTAAGATCAAAGACAGCAAGAAACTTCTTTGTTGTTCCATAGATGAGCGGTCTGCCAGGGAGATTTTTCCGGCCCATGATTCTGACCAAATCTTTTTCCAGGAGTGTTCTTAAAATTCCCCCAACATCAACTCCCCTTAATCTTTCGATTTCCTGACGGAGGATCGGTTGCTTATAGGCGATGATGGCCAAAGTCTCTAAAGCAGCACGTGACAAGCGGGTGGGGGATGTCTTTAGCATTCTAAGAACATAAGGTGCGTACTCGGACCGTGTCCGAAGTTGAAAACCTTGAGCGACCTCCTTAAGGACAAAACTCCTTTTAAGGCCGTCGTATTCGGTTTGAAGTTCATTTAACGCCTGGGTGATTTTTGATCCGGTCTCATCTGGCAAACAGGCATTGATCTCACGGACATTGAGTGGCCTGTCCGATGCAAACAACAATGCTTCTATGATCAATTTCATTGATTTGCTCATGATACAATAGCCTATGTATTAGACGGGATAACAGGTTTTACAAGATAATTAACCGGATTTATTTCATGTTCATCATGTTATCGTGTCAACTATTTATCCTCTGGTGAATTACGATCCGTTACCGTTTCCGCCGTTTTCATCAAAAGAGGGGATCAATCGAATGTCACCTTCTGATGTGGCCTGAAATACCCTCACGAGACCCATGTGAACCAGTTCCAAAAGGGCCAGGAAGGTTACAATAAATTCCGAAACCGTTCGATCTTTACTGAAGATTTCACGAAAGAACATAGCCCCTTTTTCTTTGAGTCGGGCTATGATAAGTTCGGTTTTTTCTTTGACAGACCATTGTTCAGGTTGGACTGTAAGTTTAGCACCGGGCAACCTTTGATCAACTATCCGTTTGAAGGCATCTATCAATTGGAAGAGGCTTACATCCAACTCAGGTTCTTCGCCGTTTACCCCATCCTGGAAATATGGGATTACCGTACGGGCAAAGACATCTCTGTCCAGAATTTCCCTTTCAGAAAAAGCTTCGGCGATTTCTTTAAATTGCATGTACTCCAGAAGTGGCCGCATAATCTCAGTACGGGGATCTTCCTCATCATCCTCTTCGTGTGAACCCGGTAGCAGCATCTTTGATTTTATGTGAATCAGTGTGGAGGCCATTATTAGAAAATCACCAGCCACATTAATGTTAAGGGTCTTCATCAACTCCATATATCCCAGGTACTGGTCGGTAATCGTAGCTATGGGTATGTCGAAAATATCCACTTCATTCTTGTTGATAAGGTGGAGTAACAGATCCAGCGGGCCTTCGAATATTTCCAGTTTAACTTCGTAATCCATTTTTTAGATCTTTACCGCGCCTCTCACCTCTGCCATGGTCTCCCTGGCAACGGCCCTGGCCCGTATATTGCCTTGCTCTATGATTTCCCTGATCTTATTGATATCAGTCTCCAGTTCTTTCCTTTTGGCCCTCATCGGTTCGAGGCCTGTTTTTAGACTGGCGGCCATTAATTTTTTGCATTCCACACACCCGATACCGGCGGATCGGCATTCTTTATCAATCTTTGAAACTGTTTCAGGATCAGTATATATTTCATGAAACGAGAACACATTACAGATCTCCGGACGACCAGGATCATTTCTTCTGGCCCGCTGTGGGTCTGTGATCATCTGCCCAACCTTCGTGTCAATAACTCCATCAGTGTCTGTGAGGAATATGGCGTTATCATAACTCTTGCTCATTTTACGCCTGTCAATGCCGAGGATCTTTGATGTGGGAGTAAGCAGGAGATCAGGTATGGGGAAAACCTCTCCATAGAAGTGATTGAATCTACGGGCTATCTCCCTGGTCAATTCCACATGGGGGGCCTGGTCTTCGCCGACAGGAACTCCGTTGGCCTTGTACATGAGGATGTCAGCGGCCTGGAGAACAGGGTAGCCCAGAAAACCATAAGTATAGATGTCCCTCTGGGTGAGTTCACGGAGTTGCTCCTTATAGGTAGGATTTCTCTCCAGCCATGAAAGGGGTGTAATCATGGACAAAATTAAGTGAAGCTCTGCGTGCTCTTTTATGTGGGATTGAATGAAAAAAGGGGATATTTCCGGATCAAGCCCAACGGAAATCCAGTCCATTGCAATGTCATAGATGCTTTCCCCAATAATCTCCGGATTAGCGTATTCACTGGTCAGGGCATGCCAGTCTACTATGGCATAGAAGCATTCATATTCGTCCTGGAGCTTTTTCCAATTCAGGAGAGCCCCATGTACATGTCCAAGATGCATGCTTCCTGTGGGCCTCATTCCGCTCAAGATTCTCTTTTTTTTCATACCCTTCAACACCCCTTTGTATTGACGATTTTTGATTAATGTTCAAATGTTTCCTCTACAAACCTTATCTCATCCTCCTTTGTTTTTACCAAATCATTCAGCCGGGCTTCCAGCAGGCGATCAAATATTTCCTTGAAAAATGGTCCGGGTGAGAAACCCATTTTCAACAGATCTTTTCCCTTTAATTGAATGGCCGTTCCCTTGAGGTTTGTGAAATAGCTCGAAATAAGCCGTCTCACTTTTTCGCTGCCGGCTTTTGCCATGAGATATAGTAATGTCTCTGTATCATATGGGTGAAGCAATGTATACAAATGATAATTGTCTCCATCAAATTTGTATAGGATGTCCAGCAGGTCATTTGCATTTAACCTTTGGGATAGCATTGTGCGGTTTTCCAGTCCGACCATCCCCATCTTCTCGGCCAGAGCGCTAAGGGTTTTCTTGTCAAGGGGCGAAGTAAGGCCGTGCCAATAAACCTTCCAGGGTTCAAAGGACTCCTCCAGGTAAAGCAGGTTGTACCAGACAATTACCTTTCTAACTTCTTCCAACAGGTCTTTAACGCCCTTAGTGAGTTGTACCTCGGGGAAGACAAACTGAAGCAAATCAAGTTCATCCATCCGTTCGATAGCCTTGATAGGGTCGGGCTCCCTGAGGATGAGTTTTAGTTCCAGAAAAAGCCTTCGGCCAGAAAGGTCTTTGAAACTATTGATTTTCACTGCATTCTTAATCAAGGCAAGGGTAAGCTTTCCGATTTTAAAACCGAATCGCTGTTCAAACCTGATAGCCCGGAGCACCCGTGTGGGATCTTCAACAAAGCTCAGGTTATGGAGGACTCGCAGTACCTTTTCCTTGATATCTCTTTGTCCACCAAAATAATCGATCAGTGTCCCGTAAAGCCGCTTGTTTAGCTTGATTGCGAGGGTGTTAATAGTAAAATCACGCCTGTAAAGATCCAGTTTCAGGGAGCTTGTTTCCACGTTGGGCGGTGCACCTGGGGATTCGTAATATTCCATTCTGGCAGTGGCCACATCCACCTTGAAACCATCAGGGAAAATAAGTACGGCAGTTCCGAACTTCCTGTGGCTCCTCACTCGCGCGCCATAATGCTCGGCAAATTCGTGGGCAAATTCAATGCCGTCGCCTTCAATGACAATGTCTACATCCAGATTTTCATGTTTCAGGAATACATCTCTCACAAGTCCACCAACGAGGTATGCGTTGTATCCGAGCATATCAGCCACATGCCCAAGGTCTTTCAGAACACTAATGATCTTTCTCGGCAACCGTTCCTTTAGCAGGGCGGACATATTTTTCTTTCTCATAAATTGAGACGTGTCTATGGAATCATAGAGGAATTCTGGAATCAGGGGATCGCCTACCAGGATATTGAGGAGGTCTGTTCGGGTAATCACTCCCAAAACTTTCCCATTATCTAAAACGGGAAGTATCCTCAGTTTATTTCTGATTATCAATTCCTGAACTTCATGGAGGGAGGCGTCCGGGCCGATAGCAGAAAATTCAATATTCATGTATTCTTTTACTTTGATGTCTCCAAGCCCAAAAAACACCGCTTTTTCTACGACTTGCCGTGTAATATAACCTTTAAGGACATCTGCGCCGTCCAGGACCAGCAGCACATTAATGTTGTACCTTGTCATCATATTGGCAGCTTCTTTGACGCTCTCCCCGGGAGAGATGTGAAGCACAGGGGAAGACATCATATCCATGGCTCTTTTTTTGTGATCTACCCGGCTCCGCAAAAGGGCCTGCAAAGACCTTTCTACCTGAATCAGGGTCCTGTTCTTTATGGTGGCGGATGCTGCCTGTGGATGCCCCCCTCCACCGAGGGCAAATGCTATCTCGGCCACATTTACATCCTTTATCCGGCTACGTGCCACAAGGTAGATCCTGCTCTCCATCTGGGCCAGGGCGAAAACAAGATTCAAATTCTCCATTTCCATGAATTTGTGTACAAGGACGGCAAAATCTCCCACATATTCGTCTCTAATAACCTTTGCAAAAACTACCTCAACACCATTGATAACCCGTTTTGTGGCCGATTGAGTGAGATCATTAAGTAGCCAAACCTGTTCGGTTGTAAGCTCTCTGGTGAGCATATCAGCGATGATATTATGATTCGCTCCCTGTTCGGTAAGCCATGCGGCCGCCTCATAATCTTCACCAGTAGTGGAAGAAAACGTGAAGGACCCTGTATCCTCATGGATCCCCAAACACATGACAGTGGCTTCATCAGGGGAAATGGCAATATTTTTTTCTCTGATCAGGCTGGTGAGCAGGGCGGTAGTAGAGCCGGTTTTACGGATAATCTCCATATCACCAGCAATATCATCCTCGGAATCGGGGTGATGGTCATAGATATGTATCTCTACATCATCCCTGTCAACCAGTTCAGCAAATTTACCGATGCGGTTCTTCTGCCGGGTGTCTACGAGGATCAGCCTCTTGATCCGGTCAAATTTGATTTGTTTCATCTTGGAGAAGTTGAAGAGGTATGATGTGGAGTGAAGAAAGAAATTTCGGAGGTTTTTTTCCTGGGACCCTGGAAATACAAGGCTCGCTTCGGGATAGAGTTTGCTTGCAGCAACCAAAGATGCGAGGGCGTCAAAATCTGCATTAATATGGGTTGTTATAACCTCCACAGATTCCTGCACGGGAAGTTTTTTTGTTGTATGTTTTCTCTTTTGTTTTTTGTCCATAAACAAAAAAAGCCGGGCATTCCATCTGCGCCGGCTGGATCACAGTAATGAAGTAAGAAGTTCCGCCTGCAGCGGATCGATTATAACCCCTTGACTTTTTCCTGGTTTTCTTGCTTTTTCTTGCAGTCAATGCACAGTGTGGTGACAGGTCTGGCCTTTAACCTTTCATCCGAGATGTTTTCACTGCATTCCTCACAAACGCCGTAGGTTCCCGCCTCAATCCTGTCCAGGCCATCTTTGATTTTTGATATCAGTTTTCTCTCCCTGTCTCGAATCCTGAGCTCAAAATTTCTGTCCGACTCCATAGACGCTCGATCTGTGGGATCAGGAAAATTTTGATTCTGATCAGTCATTACACTGAGAGTCTTATTGGCGTCTTCCAAAAGCTCATTTAGTCTTTGGGTCAGTAAGTTTTTGAAATATTCTTGTTTCTTTTTACTTAGCATGGTTTTGCCCTATGTTTCTGAATAAAATTTGATGATCTCTTAAAATCCCTATTTCCCCTCGAGAGGTGCGGAAGGGATTGAGTATAAAATAGAATTTTTGAACGTGAAAGTTGATGGTCTCGTAAAAAGTCTAAATTCATGTTTCTTGTGCGCATAACTAATTGATATTACAGAAAACAGATTCTAATTTTTGTGGGTTTTGTGCCTTTTTGCGGCTATATCAAAGTTATCATTTCTCAAAAATAATGTAAAGCAATAGCAACAAACGGTTTTTAACGTTGATTTTTGCTACATCATTTCTTTAGCCTTTTCCACAGATGTTTCCCCTTCCTCTTTTTGCCTGATACTGTTAAACCCTCTGTATCGGCAAAAGCCTCAAGCAGCTCCCTCTGGCGCAGGTCCAATTTTTTCGGAACTTTGACAATGACCTTTATATAAGCATCTCCTCTGCGATGATATCCCTGCAGGCTCGGCATCC
The DNA here is from genome assembly GCA_022013615.1 of Desulfobacterales bacterium. The sequence goes on from JAKLQB010000268.1 coordinate 11,687, forward strand.
CTTTTCCCGGGATCTTTATCACATCACCCGGTTGGGTTCCGGGGCGGATGTGCAAATCATGCTCCCCCTCGTCACCGAGCACTGGAATCATAAAGGTGTCGCCCAAGGCCGCTTGAACAAATGAGATGGGGACCTGACAGATCAGGTTATCGCCTTCTCTTGTGAAAAAATCATGCGCCTTCACATGGATAACGACGAAAAGATCGCCCGGAGGGCCTCCGTATTCTCCGGGTTCACCCTCTCCCCTCAATCTCAATTGGGAACCTGTATCCACTCCCGATGGGACTTTAACGCTGATGCTCCTTTCAGTCCTAATCTTTCCCGTTCCCCTGCAATCCCCGCACGGGTCGCTGATGATTCGCCCTTCACCATGGCAAGCCGGACATGTTGTGCTGATTTGAAAAAATCCCTGGGATCGAATAATCTGGCCTCTACCCTGACACGTTACGCAGATCTGAGGTTCAGTTCCAGGACTCAGGCCTGACCCATCGCATGTCTGGCAAGCCTCCATTCGGTCGAAAACGATACCTTCTTCTTTGCCATAAAAGGCATCCTCTAAGGTCAGTTCCAGGTCATACCTCAGGCTTCTTCCCTGACTGCCCCGGGATCTTCCTCCCCTTTGCGAGCCAAATCCAAAAAAACCTTCAAAGATATCCCCAAAACTTGAAAAGATATCATCGAAACCACTAAAGCCCCTAAAGCCCCGGCCCTCAAGGCCTTCGTGACCGAACTGATCATATATTTGTCTTTTTTCCCTGTCTCTCAATACCTCATAGGCCTCGGCGGCTTCCTTGAACTTCTCCTCGGCCTCTTTATCGCCCTGGTTCCTGTCAGGATGATACTTCAAAGCCAGTTGCCGATAAACCCGCTTCATCTCGACGTCTCCCGCGTCCCGTGAAACACCTAAGACTTCGTAGTAATCTCTCTTGTACATCTTCACTTTTCCTCAGGGGCCGCCTCCTGGTCCCCTTTTTCTTTATCCTGAGATTCTGTGTCGATCTGCTCTGGAAGTAAATCTTCCACAGGCTTTTCTATGGGGTCCTGCAAAGAATCAGCATCTTCCTTATCCACAAGAAAAACCTTTCCTGCAGCGATTTCCCTTAGCGAGACTACTACGTCTTTGTTCTTGCAGACCACTAACGGTTCTGCTCCTTTTCGCAGTTGACGGACCCGGGCGGCAGCTAAATGAACTAATTGAAATCGGGTGTTTACTTTTTCCAGGCAGTCTTCTACTGTAATTCTTGCCATCTCATTCACCTCATAAATATTGAGAATTTACATAAATAGTGTGTATCAGAAACAAAAAGCTTAAGTAACTCAGGTTCAAAGTTCCAGGGTTCAAAGTTCCAGGTTAACTGATGAAAACTTCACGGTTTTGAGATATTGAGGGGTGGCACATTGCGGGTAACTGCTGCCGTTCATAGGTTCATCAACTATGTCAAGCAATATGAAAAATGCGACCCCGCCGCTCGAAGATGCCGCTTGCGATGCGGTGAGGTTAAATCCCGCTTTCAGTCCCGCTTTTAACGGGAAACCGTGAACCTGACAACCTCGCGTTTAAAATATGGCCCTGATAACAATAAACTTTGCTTTATAACAATCCAGATGTTATATGTAAAGGATAAATTTTACTGAAAATAACGAAAGATTTGAATTTTTCTACGTTAATCATGCTCGCCAAAATTCTTAGCAGCGCTGTCATTGGAATCGATGCCTATGTCGTGGAGGTTGAAGTCGATATTGCTCAAGGCCTGCCTTCTTTTTCCACGGTGGGTTTGCCCGAGGGTGCTGTTCGTGAGAGCAAAGAGAGGGTAAAAGCGGCAATTAAAAACTCCGGATATCATTTCCCCTCCGACAGGATCACTGTCAACCTGGCGCCGGCTGATATTAAGAAAGAGGGCTCTGCATTTGATCTCCCCATGGCCTTAGGGATCCTTGCGGCAACAGGCTTAGTGGACAGATCCTCCTATGCCAGCTATCTTTTCCTTGGCGAGCTGGCCCTTGATGGGCTTCTAAGACCTGTCAAGGGTGTTTTGCCCATGGCTATTGCTGCGAAGGAATTGTCTCTTAAAGGGATATTTCTCCCCCTGGAAAATGCACCGGAAGCAGGGGTCGTGAGAGGAATCGATATTTTCCCTGTTCATACATTATCACAGGTTATTGGTGTGCTGACAGGCATGTCTCATATTGACCCTTTCAAGGTTGATACCGATAAACTCTTTCAGGTACCGGATTCTCAAGTAGACTTCAAGGATGTTCGCGGCCAGGAGAACGCAAAAAGAGCCTTAGAGATCTCTGCTGCAGGGGGACACAACTTAATCATGATCGGACCGCCAGGCTCCGGGAAGACCATGCTGGCAAAGCGGATATCTACAGTGCTTCCAAATCTTCATTTTGAGGAGTCGCTTGAAACATCCAAGGTGTATAGTGTGATGGGATTAATGCCCAGAGGCATGGGGCTTGTCACAATGCGCCCCTTCCGGTCCCCTCACCATACCATTTCCGATGCCGGTCTTATCGGAGGCGGACAGAACCCCAAACCCGGAGAGGTGAGCCTGGCTCATAACGGTGTCCTCTTCCTGGATGAATTACCGGAGTTTAAAAAAAATGTCCTTGAAGTCCTGAGACAGCCCATGGAAGACGGAAGCGTAACCATTTCCCGGGCAAACTCGACGGTTACATATCCGGCGAATTTTATGCTGGTAGCAGCCATGAACCCGTGCCCGTGCGGTTTTTTTGGTGATTCCAAGCGAGAATGTACTTGCTCTTTTCTCCAGATCCGACGCTATCGCGCGAAAATATCCGGCCCCCTGATGGATCGGATAGACCTTCATCTGGAAGTGCCATCAGTTCCCTATAAAGATCTTTCTGCTACTACCGATAATGGTTCGTCGGCTGAAATTTTGGCACGAGTCTTGAAAGCCAGGGACATACAGAACAGGAGATTTAAAGAGACTGAAATCTATGCCAACGCCGGTATGAATAGCCGTAAGATCAAACAGTTTTGCAAAATAGACGGAGAATCCGGAGCATTACTGGAAAAGGCAATGGAAAAATTCGGTTTAAGTGCCAGAGCACATGCCCGGATATTGAAAATTGGCAGGACTATTGCTGACCTGGAAGACAGTCCCAATATTAAGGCCTTACATTTGGCAGAAGCTATACAATACAGGACCCTTGATCGGAGGTAGTTTAGACAGGATAGACCCCGCCACGCGCGGGGCCCCGACAGCGGGATCTACGCTCCGCTCCGACAGGCCTGGATTTACTGAATTAATATTCCCGCCCATTAGCGGGATTATCCTGTCTAATATTTTTTATGGCTAACTCTCGGATTCGGAGAAGTTTGCGGTGAAGCGATTTTTAAAATTCACATTTGGTTTTTTCTTGGTGATCCTTTTCGCTGGCGCATGTATTGGCGCCTATTTCTGGTATATGTGGTCCAGCAATCTGCCTTATATAGGCTCACTCAAA
>JAKLQB010000269.1 GCA_022013615.1 Desulfobacterales bacterium
GTATGATAAACTTGAAGACGGGACCTATTCGGGTCGTATTCCATCATGTAAGGGCGTCATCTCTTTTGGCAAAACATTACGTGAGTGTGAAGACGAATTACGCTCAACACTTGAAGATTGGGTCCTAGTTGGCTTGAAATTAGGTCATTCTCTTCCAATCATAGCTGGATATGATTTGAATCAGGAGCCAAACCGTGAGTCAATGGCAGCCGTGTAAGCGGCGTGATTTTATTAAACGGTTGCGGCAACTTGGCTTTGATGGACCATATTCAGGGACACGCCATCAATTCATGGTCTATGAACACCACCGTCTGGCAATCCCATCTAATTCTGAGTACTCAATCCCGCAATTACGTATGATGTTGAATGAGACCCAAGCTATTTTGGGGCGCTCAGTTTATGCGAAAGAGTGGAATAACTTAGTCTAACAGTTTAGAGGTAAAGATATGAAGGTAATCAAGATTGGCGGTGGCTGTCTGAAAGGGAAAAAGAACATCGGCCACATTCTTGAACTAATCGGAAAACGAGGACGTGGCAATATCTTTGTGGTCTCAGCCTTGAATGGGGTCACAGACATTCTCATTGACGGTATGTCCAAAGCGCTCGAGGATGAAGGCAATATTCCTGGAATCATTAGCCGACTGAAGAGCAAACATGTTCTCATTGCCCGCCATCTGATTTCTGCGGATAAATTCTATAAAAAGTTTGTCCGTGATCTAAGCAGCACCTTGAGTGAGATCGAGCGTCTTTACTATGGTCTTAATTTCACCAGGGAGCTCACGCCACGAATGCGGGATGTTATCAGCAGTTTTGGTGAACGCTTTACCGTAGAATTGCTTGTCAGCGCCCTTCGTTGCCGGGGAGTCAAGGCTACCTACCGCATGCCCCACAAAGTAGGCCTGCTTACAGACGGTAAGTTTGGCGATGCCACAGTCAACTTGCGTAAAACCAGACGTAACCTTCAGATGCACTTAGGGCCTTTGCTGAAAGAAAAAATGATTCTATTCATTCCCGGCTTTTTCGGGGTAAGTGAAGAAGGAGATATTACCACATTTGGCCGCGGCGGCAGCGACTACTCAGCCGCTGTTTTGGCGGGCGCCATGCAAGCCGATATACTGGAGATCTGGAAGGATGTTGCTGGCTATTTGAGCGCTGATCCCAAGTTTGTTCCAGAGGCACAACTCATTCCGATCCTTTCGTATGATGAAGCCGCTGAGCTCTCCTACTTTGGTGCCAAGATCCTTCATCCTCGCACAGTGGAGCCACTCAGGGCAGCCAAGCTGAACATTGCCATCAAAAACACCATAAACCCGGATGCCCCTGGCAGTCTCATAACCCCCGGCAGTCCCAGGTCCAAGAATTTCATAAAAAGTGTGGCCCATGACACAGATATTGGCATTCTTAAGGTGCACTCGTCAGGGGTAGGCGCACGACCAGGAATCCTGGCACTCGTTGCCGGCCAATTAACCGAAAGCGGTATCAACATTAAATCTGTGGTCACCTCTCAAACCTGCATCAGTCTATTGCTGGAGCTCAAGGACCTGGAGACTGGACACCTGGCATTGAAGTCTTTGCGACCCAGGCCTTTCCGGAGACTTGAGAAGATAGAAGATATGTCATTGATAAGTATCGTTGGCGAGGGAATAGTCAAGCGTAAAGGCATTGCAGCCCGCTGTTTTACGGCTGTGGCCGCATGTAATGTCAATGTTGAGATGATCTCCTTTGGGCCTTCCCGGGTTGCGCTTTACTTTCTGGTGCGAAATCGCGATCTTAAGAGCGCTGTAAGCGCAATCCACAGCACCTTCTTCTCAGCCCCTGATCACCAATGATCGTGTCCAGATATATAGACATTATTAGGGGTTATAATTTGCCCCACTTCCCTTCTCAGACTTGAGAAAAAACATCTCACCGACCTTTTATGAAGAAAAAAGCGATTATCTTGACTTAAGTCAATGCACTGCGCATATTTGTGATATAAAATAGGTTAAAAAATTATGGAAAGGCTTTATTTGAAAAAAACAATTAACTTTAACAGAGGAGGATAATTATGTTTTGTTTTCAGTGTCAGGAGACAGCCAAGAATACAGGCTGCACAATCAAGGGAGTTTGTGGGAAACCGGAGGAAACCGCTAATCTTCAGGACTTGCTGATCTATGTCCTGAAGGGGATTTCTATCTATGGTGAAAAGGCAAAAGAGCTTGGTATTTTAAACAAAAAAACCGGCTTGTTTATTGCCCAGGCCCTTTTTACATCCATCACAAATGCAAATTGGGATAACCAGAGATTCATCACCCTTATCAAAGAAGGTTTGAAGATTCGGGAAGAACTCAAGGCTAAGTTTTTGACTGCCTACAAAGAAAAAAATGGCGAAGAATTTTCAGAGCAATTGCACCACTCAGCAACCTGGTACTCGGATGACGAGGCAGAGTTTCACGCGAAGGCAAAAGAAATTGGTATTCTTGCCACAGAGAATGAAGATGTTCGTTCCCTTAGAGAGCTGTTGACCATTGGGTTGAAAGGCATTGCTGCCTACGCAGATCACGCGGCTATCCTGGGATTTGAAAAGGAGGATATTTACGCTTTCCTGATGGAAGCTCTGGCATCCACCACCAAAGATCTGTCTGTGGATGAGATGGTGGGACTTGTCATGAAAGCAGGAGAAGTTGCAGTTAATACAATGGCGCTTCTTGATGAGGCAAATACCTCTGCCTATGGAAATCCTGAAATTACAGAAGTTAACCTTGGTGTTCGAAACAATCCGGGAATCCTTATCAGCGGCCACGACCTCAAAGATATGGAAGAACTTCTGAAACAAACGGAAGGTACTGGCGTAGACGTCTATACTCACGGTGAGATGCTGCCTGCAAATTACTATCCGGCATTCAAAAAGTATGATCATTTTGCGGGGAACTACGGTGGTTCCTGGTGGCACCAGAACAAGGAATTCGAATCCTTCAACGGCCCAATCCTGATGACCACGAACTGTATTATTCCCATAAAGAAAGACAATACCTATCAGGACAGGATTTTTACCACCGGAATGACCGGATATCCGGGTGTAAAACATATTCAGGACAGATCTGAAGGCAGCGCAAAGGACTTTTCTGAAATTATTGAACTGGCAAAAAAATGCGACCCGCCTGTTGAAATTGAAACAGGTAAGATCGTCGGCGGATTCGCTCATAATCAGGTCCTTGCGCTGGCAGATAAGGTCGTGGATGCTGTTAAATCCGGTGCAATCAAGCGCTTTATTGTAATGGCCGGTTGCGATGGACGTCAAAAGGCGAGAAACTATTTTACCGAAGTTGCAGAACAGCTTCCAAAGGATACGGTTATTCTTACCGCAGGTTGCGCAAAGTACCGGTATAACAAACTTAATCTGGGAGATATCGGCGGTATCCCAAGGGTTCTTGATGCGGGGCAGTGTAACGATAGCTATTCTCTTGCAGTCATTGCACTTAAGCTGAAAGAGGTCTTTGAACTCGACGATATTAATGATCTTCCAATTTCCTTTGATATTGGGTGGTATGAACAAAAAGCTGCAGCTGTTCTTCTCGCTCTTCTTTCCCTTGGCGTTAAAGGAATTCGCCTTGGGCCGACACTTCCGGCGTTTGTGTCTCCTACTGTCCTTAATGTTTTGGTGGACAAATTTAATATCAAGCCGACCGGCGAAGTTAAGGCAGATATTGAAGCAATGATGGCTGGGAACTAAGCCGGGGAACTGTATGGGCGGGGATAATCCCCGCCCCTGCACGGCAAAAACGAGACCTTCGCAGGGGCAGGTTTTATCCTTTCATTTAAACAGACGTGAAACAATAAATCTACAAGAGGAGATACGAAAATGGCACAAAATCAGCAAAAAACTGGTGCAGTAACGGATACAGGGAATACCAAGAGAGAAGCTGCTGCATTTATTACCTCCAAAGACACCCTGGACGGGGCTTATCCCGGGATTATCTTAGGTATCAATTCGCTCAGGCTGGGAATGGACTCCACGGTTTTTTATACCTTTATGGGAATAAATGTTATTCGCAAAGGATGGGCAGAAAAGGTCAAGTTCCAGCCTCCGGGCTTCATGGGTGCCTTGCCTGGAATGGCGAACATGGCTACATGGATGATGAAGGGTAAAATGGAAAAGGCCAATATACCGAGTCTTCCGGACCTGCAGGAGATTGCCAGCCTGGAAGGGGTAAAATTTGTGGCCTGCAAAATGACAGTAGATATGATGGAGCTTAAACAGGACGACTTTATAGAAGGGGTTACCATTATGACTGCTGAGGACTTCTTGAAGTATGCCAAAGATTGCAAAGTTCTTCTATATACCTGACCCATTGATATCAAAATAGTGTCGCTTTCTCCATGAAGGATATGGGTTATTGAAAATTAAAGTAAGTTCTCAATAACTCCGGGCTGTATTAGAAAAATCCCCCTCAATCCCCCTTTGCAAAAGGGGGAAGGATTAGGTGTACCCAGACTTATTGAGATGCTGCAGATTAAACACTTAAACGGGTTCATGGCGGATCCAATAATCAATCTTCAATCGAAAACCGAAAGGGGAATAATCATGAAATGTCCTGGACAGGACAGCCAATACTGGAAACCGGGGGCTATTTTCGAAGTTAAATGTCCCAAATGCGGAAATGGGGTGGAGTTCTTTAAGGACGATCCCACCCGAAAATGCCCCAAATGCGGCCACCGTTTCCTCAATCCCAGCCTGGATTTCGGCTGTGCATCTTATTGTCAATATGCCGAGCAATGCATTGGGAACATTCCGCCCGACCTCCTTTCACAGAAAGAGGATCTCCTAAAGGACCGGGTTGCCATTGAGATGAAGCGCTATTTTAAACAGGACTTCAAGCGCGTAGGCCATGCCATCCGGGCAGCCAGGCATGCCGAACAGATCGGTAGGGAAGAGCGTGGCAACCTGGCCGTCATCCTGTCCGCCACATATCTCCATGATATCGGAATCAAGGAAGCCGAGAAAAAACATCCAGAATCCTTTTCCCGGTACCATGAAGAAGAGGGAGTGCCTATTGCAAGGGGTATATTGGATAAACTTGAGGCAAAGGAAGAGTTGATAAATGAGGTATGCGATATCATAGGCCATCACCATCATCCGGGAACAGAAGAAAACACCAATTTCAAAATCGTTTATGATGCAGACATGATTGTCAACTTAGAGGAAAACGAAAAGAAAAGCCCCATTGAGTCTGAGGACTTGAAAAAAATTATTGATAAATCATTTCTCACAGAAAGTGGTCGAAACCTGGCAAAGAAAGTTCTTTATCAGCATAAAATCAATTGAGGGATTGTAAATTTTGGAATTCAGGGATTAATCCCTCAATTCCAAAATCTCTGAACCCTTAAATTTTCAAGTCTGATGTTTCAGAAATTTTAAAACTTTAGGCACTTTAGACACTTTAGTTCACTTTAGGCACTTATTCTAAAAAGGAGTACCTCATGAAAGTAATGCGAAAAATAATAGAAATTGACGACGAACTCTGCGATGGGTGCGGTCAGTGCGTACCCGAATGCGCTGAAGGGGCCATACAGATTGTAGATGACAAGGCCCGCCTTGTTTCAGAAAACTACTGTGACGGGCTTGGTGCCTGCCTGGGTGAATGCCCTAACGGTGCCATCACCATGGTAGAGCGGGAGGCAGAGGATTTTGATGAGGAAGCAGTGGAGGCCTATCTGAAACAAAAGGAAGAAAAACCCCTCGATATTCCTCTGGCCTGTGGCTGCCCGTCAACCCAGGTTCAGACCTTTATTCCGAAGGCCTCGTCCCAGGAGGCGACGGATGACATTTCACAGCCCAGGACTGAATCAACCCTCTCCCACTGGCCGGTACAGATAAACCTGGTGCCGCCCATCGCTCCTTTTCTGAAGGGAGCCGATCTTTTGGTAGCGGCAGACTGTACACCTGCTGCCTATCCCAATTTTCACCAGGACTTTCTTAAAGGAAAGGTTTTAATGATAGGATGCCCAAAATTCGATGATGTGGAGGAATACATCCGGAAGTTCACAGAAATCTTCAAGATTGCCGACATCAAGAGTGTTACGGCCCTGGTAATGGAAGTGCCCTGCTGCTCAGGCCTCCCGGTGATCCTCCAAAGGGCAATGCAGGCTGCAGGAAAAGCAATCCCTGTTGAACAGATCGTGATCAGCACCCGGGGAGATATCCTGAAATTCGCGTAATCCAGATGTTATTTTACAGTTGATAAAATGGGTTGTAATACCTTGCATTTCCGGCACATCTTCATCTTATCACGCCACTTTCCCTGCACCTCACCATGACATATCGTCCCATTAATAAACCAGCAAAGATATCCACCCTTAAATTCCCATGCAGGGCAATTTTGCCTGGTAGCCTTCGGGCACTTTTCAATCACCCAACACGGCTTCTTTTTTTTACTGGAATCCCCTTTCATGGCCAGAAGAAATAGCACCTGGCGTTCAACATGCACAGGAATGTTCCTCCATCCCTGTTCGAAGCTTTGCATGGCTTTA
>JAKLQB010000270.1 GCA_022013615.1 Desulfobacterales bacterium
CAGGATTTGCCTTTGGGCGTTGAGTTACGTCTGGATGCGGATTATGTAAGTGATCAGGATTACCTTAGGGAATTTCAGGAAGGACTTTTTGGTTTAACGTCAAGGCCGGATTTGGTCACAGAATTCGGACGTCCGGTTCTTGAAAAGCGTTCGCCTTTGAGGACATCCAACCTCAGACTCAGTCGTGACCGGGATAACTATAGTCTCCAGGCCGGGTCGAGCTATTATGAGCAGGCAGCAGATCCGGACCTGCAAGACGAAACGCCTCAACCGCTTCTGGGGCTCAATTTTATCCTGCCCACAGAACAGATAATGGATTTTCCCGTGTTTTTCAACTTAGACTCTAACTACGATTATGTCTGGCGAGAAGAAGGACTGAAGGGCCATCGAGCGTCCGTATCGCCCGAGCTTAATTTTCCCCTGTGGTTTGGCCCCTACCTGGAATTTGAGCCTTCCTTTCGCTATAGCTATAATGTGCAGTGGTTCGATGAGGGCAAGGGAAGCGCGGATCATCAATATAAAAGGGCTTATGAGGCTGGCGCCAAGCTTCTGACCGATCTGGAGCGGGTCTATGACTTTAATTGGTGGGGCGCCAAAAGACTAAAGCACCGAATGCGCCCTATGCTCAGTTACACCTATCTGGTTCCTCAAGACGAAGATGTTGAGAGCCCCTGGTTCGAACCTATCGGTGTCGATGGCCGAAAAAACAGGATCGCCTTTTCCCTTGAAAATTACTTAGACGCCCGCTTGGAGAACAAAAAGGGGGGAGTGAGTTACCACCAGTGGGTCACCTTAACCCTTACTCAGGCCTATGACATTGAAGAGGAAAGGCGCCATACGGAACCCGGGGAAAAAAGGAGGCCCTTTGAACCCCTGAATGCCACGATGAGAGTGCAACCCCTTGGCAACATTGACTTTCTTGGCCAGGTGAACTGGGATTACTATGACCAGGAAATAACCAAGGCAGGTGTCTCCCTTGACCTGTTCTTTAAACGGTCAGGAGGGAAAAAAGACACGTTCAAGATAGATTATGTATTCGAGAGAGACATCCAGGAGACTGTAAGCGCTGCGTTCGCTCTAAACCTGGCTTACGGATTTTCGGTAGGCGCTTCAATAAAAAGGGACATACTTCTCGACCAAAACATTTCTAACCGTTACTGGCTGGGCTACGACAGCCAGTGTTGGGGTGTAGAGCTTGGCGCAGAAATAGACGAAAGAGATACAACGGTGATGGTGCTCTTTAAGCTCTTGGGCCTGGGAAATATCAACGCGTCCAATTAACCTCATTTGATTCGGTTCCCCAGCCGGTCCAAAAAAAGTACCGCCAGAAGGCCGGCCACCATTAAAGAGAGGGCAGCCAAAACTTCGCCGTTCCATTGCCCGGGCAGGATATTTGACTGGACAAGGGGTACCATCTGGCCGTGTGAATCTACCACACTCTCCAGTGTTTCCTTCCAGGGCCATACCTTGCGCAACGAGCCGATCATCAGTCCGGTCAGTGTGGCCACCATCAAGTCATGGTAGTTTTTTAATAGCCACCCTAATATGCGGGAAAATGCGATAATACCAACGCAGGCGCCTGCGGCCACCAAACCAAGAACAAGAAAATCCCTGTGGTTGACCGCATCAAGCACATACTGATACTTGCCCAAAAGGACCAGGATATAGGAACCGGATATTCCCGGGAGAATCATGGCACAAATGGCAACAGCCCCACAAAGAAAAAGAAACCAATAGTCATTGGGTGTGGCGACCGGCACCAGACCCACCAGAAAATACGAGCCCAGGGTGCCACCCACCAAACATAACCATGTTAAAACCCTCCACGCTTCAACGCGTCGGCTGACACTCAGCACAGAGGCAAGAATCAGCCCCAGAAAAAACGACCATATAAAAATAGGCCTGTTTTGGAGGAGCCAGCTGAGGAGCCTGGACAGGGTGAAGATTGCCGTAAAAATACCAATACCCACTGCCATAAGAAACTGCCAGGAAATGCGATCAAGCAGAGGCCGGAATTTCAAGGTCACGAGGAATTGAAGACTCTTCAGGTCACAGGACTTTATGGCATCAATCAATTCTTCGTAAATACCAAGGATAAAGGCCATGGTTCCGCCGGAAACACCTGGGACCACATCAGATGCGCCCATGCAAAAGCCCTTAACACTCAAAACAATATAGTCGGGAAAGGTTCGGTTTTTACTATTCATTTTTGTTTCCGCAACGGACTACAGACAACGATCAACTAACATTGGTAAATATCTTACCCGGATTCAAAATTCCTCCGGGGTCAAAGGCCTGCTTTATCCTGGACATAAGTTCCAGTCCGGCCCGGGGGATTTCCATTTCAAGGTATGGAGCTTTAGTAATGCCAATGCCGTGTTCTCCTGTAATGGTTCCTCCCATCTGAATGACTTTTCTAAACAATGCCTTTACCACCACATGGGCATTTTCCAGCTCCCCGGCATTGGTCTTATCAAGCATGACATTTACATGGATATTCCCGTCGCCCGCGTGTCCGAAGGCCGGGATGGGAAGACCATACTGTTGGCTCAATTCGGCCAGGTAACCGACCAATTCAGCCATCCTGCTTCTGGGGACAACAATATCTTCATTGATTTTGTCAGGCCTCAATTTATAGAGTGAGGGTGAAATGTTTCTCCTGGCATCCCATAACCTGTCTGCCTCTTCCTTATCTGTCGCAGCTTCAAATTTGAGAGCCCCTCCACGTTCGCAAACTTCCCGAACCCTTTCTGCCTCCAGCTCCACAAGCATATCCTCACCATCTACCTCAATCAGGAGCATGGCTCCGGCTTGAGCAGGAAAAGGAAGATGCATCTCCTCTCTGACACATTCCAGGCAGAGCCTGTCCATAAATTCAAGGATGGTTGGAATGATCTTGTTTCGGATGATGTTAGAGACGGTCCTAACGGCCGAGGGAACGTCCTGGAAAAAAGCAATCATGGTCTTTCGGGCCGAAGGTTTTGGGATCAGGCGAAGGGTGATGGCAGTAATGACCGCAAGGGTCCCCTCAGATCCAATGATAAGCCGGGTCAAGTCATAGCCTGCGACGCCTTTCATGGTCTCCACACCGGTCTTAATGATCTGACCCGTGGGAAGCGCAACTGTCAACCCCAAAACATAATCTCTTGTCACGCCGTACTTTACGGCCCTTAGTCCGCCTGCACACTCAGCCACATTGCCCCCGATGGTGGAGATGTTTAAACTGGCAGGATCTGGCGGGTAAAAGAGTCCAACTTTTTCAACGGCCTCTTGAAGACGGCCTGTAATAACACCCGGCTCCACCTTACAGATAAGATTGTCCTCATCAATGGTGAGGATACGGTCAAACCGGCTCATGCCCATAACAAGGCCACCTTTTACGGGCAGGGCCCCACCGCTCATGCCACTTCCCGCTCCCCTGGGGATAACAGGAAAACCTTTTTCAGTTGCTAACTGAAGAATCTGGGAGACTTGCTGGCTGTTTCCAGGAAAGGCCACCGCATCTGGCATGAACTCCAGCTTGGTGGCATCGGTGGCGTAATCCACCAAGGTTTTTTCAGCCGTAATCAGGTGTTCGAGGCCAACAATATCCGATATTTCACTGAGAACGGCTTTGGATATCATGAGCAGATCAGTATCCGGCTTCTCAAGGCGTGCTCAAGGGTCATACGGTCCATATATTTTAAGTCCCCTCCCATGGGAACACCGAGAGCAATTCGGGTTATTTTCAAGTCTCTGTTTTTTTGGGACAAAAGGTTGGCCAAAAACGAGGCGGTCGTTTCACCTTCCGTGGTGGGATTAGTGGCCAGGATTACCTCCCGGATACTTTCACGGTCGATCCGAATGAGGAGGGCCCCAACCTTCAAATCTTCCGGACCAATTCCATCCAAAGGGGAAAGGACACCATGAAGGACATGGTATCTGCCTTTAAAAGTCCCGGATTCTTCCAGGGCCAGTTGATCCCCAGGGCCTTCTACAACGCATATGGTACCATCTGCTCGACTTTCGTCCCGGCAGACAGAGCAGCACTCATTATCGGTCAGGTTAAAGCATATGGAACAGAACCTGATCTTTTCTTTCACCTCTATCAGGCTTTTGGCCATACCTTCAGCCAGCTCCTTGTTGCTCCTCAATACAAACAGCGCCATTCGTGTGGCAGATTTTTGCCCAATTCCGGGAAGCCTGGTGAATTGCTCAATTAAATTTTCGAGAGATGTTGGGTAGATTCCCATGACTTTTAGTTTCCGCAATCGAAATAAATAAAATATGCCACTTCAGATACATACGCCTATGTCTTTGGGCGATTGACTATTTAGGGATCAGGAACTCCCTAATAATAGTCAATCGTCAATCGAAAATAGTCAATTCGTATAAGCCCCTAACAATTGTATTTATAACCTTCAGGCCTATAATAGAAGTGCCGTGGGGCTTTCACATAAGGCCAGGCATGCCGGGGATATTCATTCCTTTTGTCAATTTCCCCATTTCTTCGTTCACCATGTCTTTGGCCTTGGTCAATGCATCATTAACTGCCGCCATAATGAGGTCTTGAAGCATTTCCGCATCATCCGGGTCTATGACTTCC
>JAKLQB010000271.1 GCA_022013615.1 Desulfobacterales bacterium
CCTGGAAATCACCCTGATTATCCATCAAGGAACTAAAGTCTGAAAATTTGCCGCCACCTGGCCCCAGGTTGAAATATTTTTCAACAGACTGAAGTTTCTCCTTCAGTCCCTCAGCGGTTTCCTGAAAGTCGGAGTCCACAAAAACAAGTTTGGGTTCACAATCATTCAGGTTATACCCCACCTCGTCAGCAGAAAGTCTCCAGTTAATGGGCAGCATAATAGCTCCGAGGGCAGCAGCACCTCCATAGAGCAGAAAATATTCAAGGCTGTTTTTTCCCAGGGCCCCAATGCGGTCTCCCTTTTTGATCCCCGCCTTCTGAAGACCAAAGGCCAGACGATCTACCTTTTCCTTGTATTGTGAAAAGGTCAGGGTCCGGTTATCATCCACCTCAAACCATGCCTCTTTTTCTTTAAACGAGACGGCATTGCGATTTATGAGATCATAAAACGTAAAATCATAGAGTCCCATGTGAATTACCTCACTATAGAATCATATTCTCCTGAAAAAAGTGGGGTCAGGCCTGAAACTGGGCCTGACCCGTTATTATTAGTCAGTAGGTATTAGAGTCTTATAGGTAACAACCTTGGTTACACCGTCTGCCGAAAAGGTGAATGCACCCTCATCAATCAGAACCGACACCGTAGCCTCAGGCACACCTTTCCACCATTTCTCAAGGGCATCCCACGCGCTCCAGCCTCTCTCCTTCAGCTTATAACCTCCGGTTACGAGCAAACTCAATAACGCCGAACGTACCGTGATAAGGGTGGTGGCCCTCACCTGATCCGTCTTACCTGCCGGAATCCAATAGGAATCCTGGTTGTTAACGGTTACCAGACTGAAATCCTGATCAAAGGCAACGGTAAACATATATCCTTCCAGCAATATGGGATATGGGTTTGGATTCTCGATATTAAACAAGAAGGTCATGGGTAAAGATGCCCCATGGTCTCCTGCCTCGCCCTTGTCAGGTTTTGTCTTTGCACCATAATACCAGTACCCGTCGTACTGGGGAACCATAAAAGACTCCAATGTTATCACCGGGTCCTTGAAATTGGTCTCGGTGGGTTTTACCTGTACGCCGGTACAGGAAGCAAGAACCACACCAAGGCCAAAAATCAGTGCGGTCATCAAAACCATTTTTTTATTCATAGTAGAACCTCCATTTTCGAATGCGGAATGCGGGATGCGGAATTGAAAACATCATCAACTGCGAATTCTGCGCCCCTCTCCGACACGGAATAGGTTACCGGTTAACTTAACCACCTTTTTCTTCGCTTGTAGTGTTTTACATCACGAAAGCTCTTTTTTCCAACCTTTTCGCCCATGCCGAGATAGAAGTCCTTAATATCCTCGTTCTCGCTCAATTTCTCAGAGGTATCATCCATAACTATCCTGCCCGTCTCCATGACATAGGCATAGGGCGCCACGGTCAGGGCCAGTTTCACATTCTGCTCCACTAAGAGAATGGAAATCCTCTCCTTTTTATTGAGTTTGGTAAGGATATTAAAGATCTCATGTATGAGCATGGGGGCCAGACCCATGGAGGGTTCATCGAGCAGCACTAATTTCGGCTCAGTCATCAAGGCCCTTCCCACAACCGCCATCTGCTGTTCACCGCCGCTTATAAACCCGGCGATCTCATCCCGTTTCTCTATGAGCCGGGGGAAGTAATGGTAGACCATGTCCAGGCCTTCTTTCACTGAGCCGGTCTTTCTCAGGTGAGCCCCTACCTTGAGATTTTCCTCCACGGTCAGGTGCTCGAACACCCTACGGCCCTCAATAACCTGGATGATTCCCCACTTGGCAATATTGGCCGCCTTTTCGTGGTGTATGGGTTTTCCTTCATACTCGATGGCCCCATCCGTCACCTCGCCGTCTTCCACCTTTAACAGGCCGGAGATGGACTTCAGGGTAGTGCTTTTCCCGGCGCCGTTTGCGCCAAGAAGAGCCACGATGCCCCCCCGGGGAACCTCGATAGAGACCCCCTTGAGCACCAGTATGACTTCATGGTACTTGACCTCAATATTATTTATCTTCAGTATAGCCTCTGCTGCTTCCAAAAGCCTAACCTCCAGGGGTGTCGTTTAAGTTTATTACCATCCTAACCATTCTTTTTCCCATTTGTCCGGCCAGCGCTTTTTCAGGTCAACGTTCGCCACTTCCTGAAACTTGCCATTTTTCCATTCCTGAACGATGCAGCCGGTCCCTGGTCGATGATCTGTGGCAGTATAAGTGAGAGGTGCAGCACCAAGGCCAATGTCAAAATTACGCATGGTCTCAAAGCCTTTTTTCATAATGCCCGGTCCTGTCAGATCACCTGCCTTGTCGGCCCGCCTCATGGCCTCCCAGAGCACCAATGCATCGCCCCAGGCCTGAGGCGTCCTGTTTAGCCTTTTGCTCACCGGTATTCCAGGGTTATATTTCTTGGCCGATGCAACAACGACGTCCATATTCTTATAATCCTGCCCGAAAAAAGCGACAGGAGTCGCACCCATCACACCTTCAGCGGCCTCTCCTGCAAGACGCGGCAGGTTTTCATCAAATCCCCAGTTATTGACGATATGGTCGGCTCCGAGACCAAGGGCGTAAGCATCCCGGATAGTGGCCGATACAGACATGGTGGTGTTGCCGTGCCATAGCAGATCGGGTTTAAAATTTTTCAAGGCCATGATCTGGCTCTTGGTGTCCAGGGCAAAGAGTGACACGTCCTGATCAGGTCCGATTTCGAACCCTAACATAATAGCATGATCCTTTATGGCCTTAATAGGTGCACTGGCGTAAGGTGAAGCAAACATATAACAGCAGGCAACCCTCGGTTTTCTCTTTTGGTAGTCGGCTTTTGCGGGCCATTTTTTGTCAAACCAGGCCGTGATGCATGCCCTGGCATTGGTGGAATAGTCAGTTGAAAAGAAAAGGTTATAAGGTGTTTTCTTGGGATCGGTCAAATGTGCTGAATAGGATGCAGACACATAGGGCATCTCGTCTTTGTTAACTGTGGGTGATAGGGCCTCGGTGTCTCCGGTCCCCCATCCCAATATTGCAACAGATCCAAGTCTCTTTAGAAGTTTATACTTTGTGATGGCCTCGGGAATACGGTACCCATAATCAAACCAGGTGTACTTGACCTTGTTACCGTTGACTCCTCCCTGTTCATTGATGTACTTCCATGCCTCTGCCATGCCAACGGCATAGTCCTTGCCAACGTCCGAGGTGGCGCCAGTGGTATCCATGATACCACCGAGCTTGATTGTCTTGGCCACTGCAGTCGTGGAGAATCCCACCAGAAATACCACTGCAAGAAACGGTACAAGAAGCTTTAGAAAATTGCTATTCTTCATAAGTTTTCCCCCTTGTTCTTGTTAAAAGCAAATGTTAACTCCAATCATTCATGACAATTACTAATGACAATAAATAGATACGAAGAATTTATTCACCTCCTTCCTATTGTAGTTCAGTAGTTGAGTTGTTGTAACTTCTCAATAAGTTCGGGCGATCACAGCCGGATTAATGCCTTGATCGAATTACAATAGCTGTATATCCTTTTGGAGTTTAGGCGTGAGCCTTTTATAAAATCCTTACGGATAAACTCCACCCGAACTTATTGAGTTGTTGAGTTGTTCACCACTTAACCATCTGACCAATATTGTAGCCGTTCACGGGTTCAAAGGTTCGAAGTTCAATGCAAATCCCAACCTTTGAACCCTCGTATGTGACTCCGCAACGCTGGAGTCTCTTTTTCGATCAAACTGGCCGCTTCGGCGGTCAGAGGCAGCGCTGAACCCGTGAACGCATACCCAATATTTAATACGAAAACGGCCACAGGTTAAAGTAGTTTTTGGCCTGCCACCAGCGGTAGGCAAGCCCATTTGGCTCATATATCAAAAAGGCACAGATGGCCAGACCAAAGGCCATATCTTTTATGTAGGAAAAATTCATGAGCACCTGCGGGAAATATTCGGCAATTGGGAGAACCGCCAACTGGAGGAGTTCCATAATTACTACCATGAAGATGGATCCAAAAATAGCCCCCTGGATGGAACCAACACCTCCGATCAGGATAACGCCCACCAGCCACAGGGACCAACTCCACGGAAAATGTTCCGGGCTCAGGGCCGCCGTGTTGCTGACCCAGAAGGCCCCGGCAACCCCTGCCATAAATCCGGCCACAAAAAATGCAAGCAATTTGTACCAGACAATGTTGATGCCCAGGGCCTCGGCCGCAATATCATTGTCCCTGATGGCAATCCATGCCCGGCCAGGCTTGGAGCGGATCAGGTTGGCGAAGACAATCACCATCAAAGTAAGTAATACGGCCATGACGTAATAAATCTGGACGTCGCTTTCAATGACCCAGGGCCCGATCTTTATGGTCCCCGGGGGCAGTGAAAATGCCTGGCCCCTTCCGCCTATCTGGCTCACATATTGGGTCAGGACAAAATCAACAGTGATGAACTGGGCGCCCATTGTAGTGAGGATCAGATAAAAGCCCTTGACCCTGGCTGAAGGGAGCCCAAAAAGAACGCTCCACAGGCCAGCAGCGACACCCGCGGCAACGATGCTTATGGGATAGGCAAGCCCCCAGGCCACAATAAACTGTGGCCATGGGAACTGAAGCACCAGCATGGTGCTCGTATAGGCCCCAACGGCAATAAAGGCGGCATGCCCCAAGGTGAGCAACCCTGTAAAACCGATGAGCAACTGGACACCAAGGGCGCCCATGGCAGTGTATCCTACCATGGTTGCCACACTCACCCAGTATTCGCCTTCGGGAGATATGGCAAGCGAGGGGATACCGATAAAAACAATTGCCAAAAGCAGTATCATTTTACCCTTGATAAACTTCGACTGCCACCAACCCTGATCTTCTACATAATTTTGATGATAATCACCACATGGTAGCCACACACTGGACATATATAGAATCTCCTAACCTAAGTGCCTAAAGTGAACTAAAGTGAACTAAAGTGACTAAAGTTGAATTGAGAATAAAGTTCTCTTTTTTCACTATGCTTACTGCCTACTGTTTACTCCCTACTGCTTACTGCCTACTCCCTACTGTCCTCTTACACTCTCTCAATCCTCTCCCATCCCCACAGGCCATATGGTTTGAACAGGAGAAAGACCACCATAAAGACAAACGGTGCAATCTCTTTCACGCCGCCAGGGAAGAACTGATCGAGGTAAGTGCCTGCAAAATTCTGGAGGATACCAATAAGGATACCGCCTACAATGGCCCCTGGCACGGAATTGAGTCCGCCCAGGACCACGGCAGGCAATACCAATAGCCCCAAATAGCCTACTGAAATATTGATGCCGTTAATGTTCCCGAGCAGGGCCCCGCCCACGCCTGCACTCATAAAGGCAATGGCCCAGGCAGCCGCATATACAAACCGGGCGCTCACACCAAGGGAAAGCGCGGCTGTCTCATCGTCTGCAGTTGCCTGCATTGAAAGGCCCCACCGGGTATATTTAAAAAATGCCACAAAAACGAGGAGCAGGACAATGGCCAGGATAAAGGACCAGAGGTACACCGGAGATATCAAGAGAAAGCCAACCTTAAGAGGCTTGATGGAAAAAACAGGCGGGGTAAACACCCTTGTATCTGCTCCCCAGATAAATTGTGCTGCTCCCTTGAAAAAAAAGGAAAGTCCCACTGTTACCATAATAACCGTCAATATAGGTTCCCCGATGAGCTTATCCAAAAAGATCCGCTCGGTGAGAAAACCAAGGATGATACCCACAAGCAAGGTAAGGAGCACAGCGAAGAAAAAGGGAACTCCCATCTGGTGAAACGTATACGCCACATAGGCCCCGATAAGGGTCAATTCCCCCATTGCCAGATTCAGGACACCCGAGCACTTATAGATAAGAACCCATCCAAGGGCTACAAGGGCATAGATTCCGCCCACCATGATGCCCGTGGTCAATGACATAAAAAATAGTTCCACTCTTAATCCCCCGTTTTTAGTAAGCAGTAGGCAGTAAATAGTATGCAGTAAGCACTAAAACCGATCAAAAGAAATATTATCGACAGAACTTATCGGATTTGTTGATCATGCCATACAACATTTTGTTTACTTCATTATACCTTTCCATAACGTCTTGATATTGTTCATTATTGATGTATTCAAAATCTTTTGAAAAATCTAACCACACTTCGGTTTCACCGGCTTCTCCGGCACAGTCTATAAGTTTACTGATAAAAGTCTTTTCGTAGCGTCTTTTTTTCCATGCCTCAGCCAGGTTTGCGGGCACACTTCTTGAGGATCGTCGTATCTGATCAGTTAGGGAATATTTTTCTTCGTTGGGATACCGTTTGGTTATTTCATGAATATCCAAAGCAATCTGATAGGCCAACGCATAAACTTTCAAATCTCTATATCCA
>JAKLQB010000272.1 GCA_022013615.1 Desulfobacterales bacterium
CAGACCGAAGCTCCGGGCTGTGGTCGCCCCCTTTTTCAACTCGTACATTCGCTCTTGGGTGCTGGCCAGGTGAAGACATCCGGAGGGTTTCCATCCGGTCGTTAAGCCGGTTTCCTCTTCCAATTGGTCATAAAGGCTTACACTGTATTGCAGCATCCGGGTAATATTCCGTTCGGAACGTAGTTGACCCACAAGGCCGGCTGCATGCCAGGTTGAACCGCTGGTCAACTGGCCCTTTTCAACGATTACCACATCTTTCCATCCCATGTTGGTCAAATGGTAGGCCGTACTGCATCCGATAATGCCGCCCCCGATGATGACAACCTGTGCACTATCTTTCATATATTGCTCCCTTAGTTGTTTAGTTGATAAGAACTTGCTTTTCCGGAGAAAAACTATAGAGAGATTCCCCTTGTGGGTCAAGGAAAATCGGCCTTGAGAATGGGGCGTGAGAGTGGGACATCCTTAATCTTCTAAAATTCATGATGGTAAAAACAACCCATCAAAGAAGTTGATCGTTCAAGATATCTCTCCACGCCCTCAGGATATCAGCTAACCAGAAATCCTTTGATATGCCTGACCAATAGCCTACGAGGAAATTTTTAAAGGGAGTATTGTGTGGTTCCTTTTCCCTTGATTCACAAGCGTAATTTCCCTATGCTTTCTCCCACAAAAAGCGAGTGCATCACTGATGGGATGGTATATGGGTTACACGGTATGTGTCAGCAGGGTGAATAGCAGAGCGTACAGATTCTGGATCAGGGGGCAGTGCGAATACAATGGGACGGCATCGCACAGGTGATCAAAGGCGTGCCTGCCTTCTGGGCGCCCACTTTTCCATTGCAAAGGGGCTGCATCACGCCCTGTTTACGGCAGGAGACTATGACTGCACTGCCGTGCAGATATTCACAAAAAACGCCAGCGCATGGAAGGAACGGACCTTCTCCGGTAAAGATATCCGCCTGTTTGATGAGGCCCGCCAAAAAACAGGGATCCAACACATTGCATCCCACACGTCCTATTTGATCAACCTGGCTTCCCCTGAAAAGAAAAAGTACGCCATGTCCTGTGAGGCATTGAAACAGGAACTGATCCGTTGTGAGGCACTGGAGATTCCCCTGGTTGTACTTCATCCCGGCTCACATATGGACAGCGGCGCCGAAGCGGGGATTAAACGGATTGCATCGGCCGTCAACGAGGTATTTGACGGACTTCCCGAAAACTCCACCCGCCTTCTGCTGGAAACCACGGCCGGCCAGGGCTCGGGCCTTGGCCATACCTTTGAACAAATCGCCGCCATGATGGCAAAAATTGAAAGGGGAGATCGCCTGGGGGTCTGCTTAGACACCTGTCATATATTCGCGGCCGGCTATGATCTGAGGACCGAAACGGCCTACCGAAAAACATTAGACATTTTTGACGCCATCATCGGGCTTGAGCAGCTTTACTGGATCCACCTGAATGATTCCAAGCGTGAAATAGGAACCCGCATTGACCGCCATGAACATATCGGGCAGGGATTCATCGGGGAAACAGCATTTAAACTGCTGATGAACGACAGCCGCCTGAAAAACATTCCGAAGGTACTGGAAACTCCAAAGGGAAAAAGTGAGAAGGACTGGGATCAGGTGAATCTGACGAAGCTCATGGGATTTTTAATGAATTCGAATGACAAAGGTCAAAGCCCC
>JAKLQB010000273.1 GCA_022013615.1 Desulfobacterales bacterium
TACATTATCAGGAAGCCCCTGGAGCATGGGAGTATTAAAGATGCCCGGCGAAAAAGGGGTTATGATCAATACCGCTTCTGTTGCGGCCTTTGACGGGCAGATCGGCCAGGCCGCATACAGTGCTTCTAAGGCAGGAGTGGTGGGAATGACACTTCCTATTGCCCGTGAATTTGCGGATTACGGCATAAGGATCATGACCATTGCGCCGGGCATCTTTAATACTCCCATGCTCCAGGGGCTTCCTGATAATGTAAAGGATGCCCTCAACAAAATGGTGCCCTTTCCAAAAAGATTAGGAAAACCCGATGAGTTCGCAGCACTGGTCCGGCACATTGTTGAAAACCCGATGCTAAACGGAGAAGTGATCCGCCTGGACGGCGCCATAAGAATAGCGGCAAAATAGCAGGAAAAAGATGAACGTCCAACATCGAACTTCCAACATCGAACGTCGAAAAAGGAAATGATAAAAACAAATAACAAACAAATCACAATATTCGTAATTCAAGATGATAAACTTGTTTTGGCCATTTTTATTTGAGATTTGAATATTATCCTTCTGCTTCGCTCAGGATGGTGAGCATGTCGAACCATTTGTAATTTGGGGCTTGTGTTTTTGTGATAACTCAGTTGTGAATTAGCGCTTAGCCTGACGGCTATGGGTTTGTTGGTAGAGGGCACACATATGAACTTTGACCTTACAAAAGAACACCAAATGATTAAAGACATGTCGTGGGACTTTGCCAGGGAAGTGATTGTCCCCCGGTCTGAAGAAATGGAAAAGACGGGAGAGTATCCTTACGACATCATTGATCAGATGGCCGAATTAGGAATGATGGGCATCCCCTTTCCGGAGGAGTATGGGGGCAGCGAAGGCGACTGGGTAGGTATGCACGTCTGCATAGAGGGGATATCCAGGGGCGATATTACCTTGGGTGCGCTTTTGGATGTGACAACCAGTATCGTGGCCCAGGAGCTCTATGTGTTTGGAACAGAGGAGCAAAAGAAAAAATGGCTGGTGCCCATTGCACAAGGAAAGGAGATCGGAGCCTTCGGCCTGACGGAGCCTGATGCAGGCTCGGATGCGGGATCACTGAGAACAACAGCTGTGTTTAAAGATGACGAGTGGGTACTTGACGGCACCAAGCAGTTTATTACCAACATCGGGCTCAGGAATGCCTCTGTTCTCCTGACGGCTGCCGTGACCGAGAAAAAAAAAGGAGGCAAAAACACTATCTCCACTTTTATCGTGCCAAGGGATGCACCGGGTTTTCAATTAGGAACACGGTATGATAAAATGGCCTGGCATGCCTCGGCCACCCACGAAGTCATATTGGAGGACTGCCGAATTCCAAAAGACAACATGTTGGGAGATCCGAACCGTGGCTTTGCCCAGCACTTAGCCGTGCTCGAAACCGGGCGCATAAGTATTGCAGCCATGGCCGTGGGCGGGGCCCAGACCTGCCTGGATGAAGCCTTGCGCTATGCCAGGGAACGGACCCAGTTCCGGCAGTCGATTTTCGGTTTTCAAACCATCCAGTTTAAGTTAGCGGACATGGCTGTGGCCATTGAGTTGGCAAGAAACCAGTACCTCAAGGCGGCCTGGCTCAAGGACCAGGGTCGCAAGCATACCTTTGAGGCGACAGTGGCCAAGCTTTTTGCTTCGGAGATGTTTGAAAAAGTGGCAAGCGATGCCCTACATATTCATGGAGGATACGGATATATGAATGAATATCCTGTGTCCCGTCTTTACAAGAGCGCCAAGCTCCTCCAGATCGTTGAAGGAACATCAGAGGTCCAGAGGATGGTTATAGGCAGGCATCTGGCGCCGTAACGAAATTCAATTAAGGAGGATACCATGAGACAAGTCGCCATATTGGGTGTGGCCATGACCAAATTCGGTGTTTCCGAAAAGACGAATCTGGAGATGTTTGCAGAGGCAGGTCTTGAGGCCATCACTCAATCCAACCTTGAGCCAAAAGACATGGAGGCCCTTTATTTCGGAAATTGCTTAGGTGACTTTGAAGAAGGGCAAATGCACATGGCCCCTTTTGCTCATGCGGAATTGGGATTGCCAGTATCTGCGCCCGCCACCCGGTTTGAGTCAGCGTGCGCCACGGCTACCGTGGCTATCCGTCACGCGGCCCTTTTAGTGGGAGCCGGTATCTATGACGTCGTCCTGGCGGGGGGCACGGAGCGGACCTGCGCCATGGGCACCCCATTGGCCACAAAGACCTTTGCCATGGCTCACCATGCGCAATATGAATCAAGACTCGGATTGACTTTCCCTGGTGTATTTGCCATGGCAGCCCACATGTATTCCGACAAGTATGGTATCCCTTTAAAGGAATTAAAGCGAAACATGGCCGAGGTAGCGGTCAAGAACCACTACCATGGCTCTATGAATCCAAAGGCACATTTTCAAAAGGAAATAGATGTAAATACCGTATTGGACGGTATAATGGTGGCAGACCCGCTCCAGCTTTTTGACTGTTGTCCTTTCTCGGACGGCGCAGCGGCCGTGGTAGTGGCGGAAGCCGGAAAGGCTAAGGAGTTTTCGAAAAAGCCCATTTATATTGCAGGAATGGGACAGGCATCGTGCGGGCCTCTTTATCTGCAGAAGGACATCACACGGGTCAGGTCAAGGGAGGAGTCGGTTGCCCAGGCCTACAGGGAGGCGGGACTGGGTCCGAATGATATCGACGTGGTGGAATTGCATGACTGCTTCACCATTGCAGAGATCTTAGCCCTGGAAAGTTTTGGGTTTTATGAATTCGGAAAGGCATATGATGCGGCCACCAAGAGAGAGACATATTTGGGGGGTAAGGTGGCGGTCAATCCATCGGGCGGACTGAAGGCCAAAGGGCACCCAATAGGCGCTACCGGGGCCGCACAGGTAACGGAAATTGTAGAACAGCTCAGGGAAGAAAGCGGGTCTCGACAGGTTGAAGGTGCCCGGGTCGGTCTGGTGGACACCCTGGGAGGAGACTTCGGAACAGTATGCAATATCATCCTGAGGAGTGAAACATCTTAGATCTTTGAAGGCTAAGGTATTACAAAGGAGTAAAGAAATGGACTACAAGCTTACTTATGATCAATACCAGCAGGGCCTTGAACAGGGGAAGCTTCTGGGCCTCAAGTGCAACGGGTGTGATGCCGTGACCTTTCCGCCCAAGTCCCTGTGCCGGGAA
>JAKLQB010000274.1 GCA_022013615.1 Desulfobacterales bacterium
GTTAGTTTATGGAACATGGCACGGCAGGTGGATGCGGTTTGCAATGAACTGGGAATCACCGTGCCTGTAGCCATACATGCGGATCATTACGGCATCAAGGGCGATAAGGATGTGGAAACTGCCAGGACCGAAATCCCATCCCTGTTCGACGCGGGCATTACTTCAATTGCTATTGATGCCTCACACCTGCCTGATGACGAAAACCTCCTGGCAAATATCGCCCTTAATCCCTATGTACCCATTTGGGCCGGATATGAGACTGAGGTCGGTGAAATAAAGGGGAAGGAAGGTCTTTCAACGGCTGATGAAGCGCTCTTCTTGATACAGGGTCTCAACGCTCACGATATTTTTCCCGACTGGATCGCCCTAAATAATGGAACCACCCACGGCATTGAGGTCAGCGATAAGGGTATCCAGGTATCGTTGACAATAGAGATCCATAATGCCCTGGCAAAATATAAGGTATCAGGGGCCCAGCACGGGACCTCGGGTAACAGTTCCGAGCGTCTCAGGGACATCGCGCAAACGACCCATACCACAAAAGCCAATGTAGCTACTGCACTCCAGATGATTACGTGGGGGGTGAAGGTCAATGAATACGGCAACGCCCTTTTGGATGAAAACGGAGAATTTGTTAAGGTTTCAGACCAAGGTATGACCGATGCACTGTGGGCTGAGATAGTTATGTATGCCAAGGAAAACGGCCTCAAGGGTGGGGATTACAAAAAGCTCAACCTCCCTTTTGAAAACAAGCTCCTGGGCCTGCCCCGTGATGTGCGGGAAAGGATGGCAAAAGGCGTGGAGGACTTTGTTTATGAGCTGCTCACTGATGTATTTAATGCCAGTGATACAGCACCCCTGGCTATTGATGCTATTCTAAAGGCTGATTCCTATGATCTGGGACCAAAAGCCACCCGCATTGAGGACCCTTCTGAATGGACTGGGAACCAGATTCATGAACGGGCATCCAAATTAAATGTGGACAAAGGCCCTGCAGGGGATTTTGATGATTAAAGACCCTGAAGAAAGGCCACACCTCTGGATCAAGGACATCACAGAGAAAGATACGGTCAGAGGCCATTACCTGGTCAAGGAAAAAAGACTGGCAAAAACCCGAAACGGAAAACCCTTCATTAGTATTACCCTGACCGATCGAACAGGAGAGGTGGGGGCCAAGGTATGGGAGAGGGCTGAAGAGTACTCCGCCCTATTCCATCAGGGAGATATCCTTGAAGTAGAGGGAAATGCCGAGTCCTACCAGGGCCAGATACAGATCACTGTTTCAGAGCTGACCCCCTTGAAAGGAGAAGTTGATCACGGCATTTTCCTGGAATCTGCCCCTGAAAATACTGCACAGATGATGAAGGCCCTCAGGGATGTCCTGAGTGGTCTACAAAATGTCCACCTAAAGGCGCTCATTGACCGTTTTTTAGCTGATAAGCAGTTCGTTTCTTTGTTTAAAAAAGCACCGGCGGCAAAGAATTTTCATCACGCATACGCAGGTGGCCTGCTGGAGCATACCTTGTCAGTGTGCCAGATGTCTGTACGGGTGGCGGAGCATTATCCCCGGTTGGACAGGGAACTGCTGCTAACGGGAGCGTTTTTACACGATATAGGAAAGATAAGGGAATTAAAGGCCTATCTCCAGATCGATTACACGGATGAAGGGAGACTACTTGGCCATGTGGTGCTGGGAGTGGTCATGGTGGATGAAATGCTAAGAGGACTAAAGAGTTTTCCGCAGGAACTGGCCGCCCGATTGAAACACCTGATACTCAGCCACCACGGCCAGTATGAATTCGGATCCCCTAAAAGGCCAAAGTTTTTGGAGGCCTTTGCCCTTCACATGATTGATGACCTGGATGCAAAGATAAACGGGTTGGGCCATTTTATGGAAAAAGACAGGCGGGAAGGGGCCTGGACCGATTTCAATCGCCTGTTTGATCGGTATTTTTTGAAAGGGGAGATCCTTTCCATTGAAACAGACCCGGACGAGACAGGCCGAACAGACGTGAGGCAGGGGAAGTTATTTTCTCCCTAATCATAGCTGTGAGAAACTCCTAAAATGAAACGTCAAACATTTCTTTTACTATCGGTGCTTGTTGATCCGTCCGGCATCGCACAGACAGGATAATGGCCTGGGCTTCTTTGATGGCCTTTTCCAGGTCATCATTTACGATTATATAATCATACCACACGCATTGTTTGATCTCATTAGAGGTCTTTTTCATTCTCGATTTTATGACTGTTTCATCATCCGTTCCGCGCGCCATCAGCCGTTTTTCCAGGACATCCAGAGATGGCGGTAGCACGTAGATAAGCACGCTATTATTGAAATGTTTCTTGATGTTTTTTGCGCCCTGGGTATCCAGATCCAGCAGAACATCAAGCCCCGAGGCGGTCTGTTCATCAAGGCTTGAAAAGGATGTGCCGTATAGATCATCATAAACTTGAGCCCACTCCACAAATGCCCCCGCATCGATCATACTCCTGAAGCTCTCTTTTTTCAAAAAGTGATAGTCGATACCATCATTTTCATTACCCCTGGGCTTGCGGCTGGTATGGGAGATGGAATACCCAAGGCCTTCGATTCTCTCTTTGAGGGCCTTGATGATGGTAGATTTCCCTGCCCCGGACGGTGCAGAAAATACAAAGAGGTTACCTGACATATCTATTCTTCGATTTCTTCCCCGCTTAACGCACAATTGGGACTGTATCTCTGGGCAATAGTTTCAGACTGAATTGCTGACAGTATTACGTGATTACTATCCGTAATAATCAGCGATCTGGTGCGCCTTCCCTGGGTAGCATCGATCAGCCGTTTCTCATCCCTGGCCTCGTCACGGAGTCTCTTCATGGGAGCAGCGTTTGGAGAAATAATAGCAACGACTCGCCTGGAAACAACCGTGTTTCCAAAACCAATATTGACAAGCTTGGGGCTCATGGATATCTCCTTTCATTCAACGTTCTGAACCTGTTCTCGCAATTTTTCAAGCTCTGCTTTCATTTCCACGACCACCTTGGAAATAAGTGCATCAGATGCCTTTGAACTGAGCGTATTCACTTCTCTATTGATTTCCTGAATCAGAAAATCCAGCCTTCTCCCCAGGGCGTCATCCATTGAGAGGTATTCACGAAATTGTTTCAAGTGACTCCTGGTTCGCACAATTTCCTCTGTAATATCCGATCTTTCGGCGAAAAACGCCACCTCCTGGGCGAGCCGGCTCTCATCCAAAGCTACACCCTCAAGGATATTATCGATCTTATCTTTAAGCTTTTTCCTGTATTCCTCAACAAGAATGGGAGCCCGTCTATCCACCTCATTGACATCCTCTTCCAACAGATCGAGTCTTTTTACAAAATCGGCCTCAATAGCCTCTCCCTCTTTGACCCTCATCATGTCAAGAGAATCAAGGGCCTGCTCCACGACATGCTGGAATCCAGGTCTTAGCTTATCCATGTCGACCTCTTCAGGCCTGAAAAGAAGTACATCCTTCATCTGTAAAAGGGAGTCAACCTGGATTTTTTTGTCAAGGTCAAACTGTTCGGCCAGTTGATGCAAAATCTTGAAATAGGAATTTACCAGAGGCACATTCAGCTCAAGGCTGTAAGGGGGTTCCTCACCGTTGTTTTCTATTTGCACAGACACTTCTACACGGCCCCTCCTGATCCTGGAAGAGATTGTGTCTTTGAGCTCCTTCTCGAGGACCTGGTAATTTCTTGGAATCCGGAGAATGATATCCAGATGACGATTGTTGAGCGACCTTGTCTCCGCAATAAACTGTGTATCACCCAGATGATACTCCCCCCTGCCGTATGCCGTCATGCTCTTAATCAAGGCGTTTCATCCCCCTCAACTGTTCCATGTATTTTTTTCTGATTTCATTAAAAACCCCGATTAGTTCTGGAGTTGCATAATCTGGGTATGTCCAGTTAACCGGCCTGAAGCTTCCCTTCTGGAAAATCAACGTGAGGTCTGCATAAATTCCTTTTGAAAGATAGACGCGGTGCACATAGTTCTTTCCCGTAGCCAGGATTAACCTTTCAGGAGATATAAAACCGGGGTCAATGTTGACCAACCTGTTTCCCTCCCGTCGATATTGCTCTTCAATCCCGTTTGTTTTTAGCTTTATCTCAACAAGATGATCAGCAGGGACCAGTTGGGAAAAGGATATGAAACGGCGGTGGAGCGGCCATCCCATTTCCCTGGCATAGTACTTGGTGCGGTCAAAGAAGAGCTCGGGGCTAACCCAGTCCACTAAACCTAATATCTCAGCGATTTCAGCTACAACTGTATCAATAAGCTCTTTGTCAGGCGAAAACAAGCTTGAAATAAGCTTGACAGGATCCGGCTCATGCGGTTGGCTCATGGCTGTCGCTTCGCTATAAGTTTTTTCAATTCCTCTGCACTGACAGTGGAAGTTCCTACCTCACCAACCACAATACCTGCGGCGTAATTTGATAATACAGCCGCAGATTTTAAGTCAAGCCCTGAAGCCAGCGCCAGAGAAAACGTGCCGATAACCGTATCACCAGCTCCTGTCACATCAAAGACATTTTTGGCGACGGTTGGAATATGAATTATCTCTCCACCGTTTTCAAAAAGTGTCATTCCATCTTTCCCCTGGGTGATAAGCACGGAGCGACAGGTGAGTTCCTTGAGCATCTGTTTGCCGGCCCGCACCAGCGTTTCTTCATCCACGATCTCAAAACGGCAGAATATCCCTGCCTCATGATGGTTTGGGGTGATTACATCAACCCCATGATAATACTCGAAATTGCCTGTCTTGGGATCAACGGCAATTTTGACCGATTCGCCTGGGGCGGACTGGATCAATTTTCTCAGACCCTTCATCAGTGTGGCAGAAATCACACCCTTACCATAATCGGCCACCACGATGGCATCGAGTCCATCAAGGTTTTCTCCGATAAAAGTCAGAAGGTTTTCTATGCTTTCAGGCCTGATATCTGTTCGGGTCTCGCGGTCAAAGCGAACCACCTGCTGATTCCGTGCCACAACCCGTGTCTTTATGCTCGTTGGCCTGCCCTGTTCTAAAACGATCCCATCGGAGGTCAACCCCATGTTATTGATTTCGTTTATTATTGCTTTTCCAGCGTGGTCCTGGCCCACTACCCCACAAAGGGTGGGCTTTGCCCCAAGGGTTGCTATATTATGGATCACGTTCGCTGCACCACCAAGCATTTTGGTCTCGCGCTTGACTTCCACAACAGGGACCGGAGCTTCCGGAGAAATCCTGGAAACATCACCCCAGACGTACTCGTCCATAATGATATCACCTATTACAAGGACTTTCGCCTCGGAAAACCTGTCAATATATTCCTTGAGGCGGTTTGCTTTATAGGGATGCCCGATTGTCTTCATGA
>JAKLQB010000275.1 GCA_022013615.1 Desulfobacterales bacterium
AAAAGGATCACAAACCTGTAACTACTGAAGTGATCGCAAAGTTCCTTTTTAAATACTGCGTAAAGGCCCTGCATGTTCATGCCTCCTGGAAATACTTCATATAGATCTCTTCCAAGGAATACTCCTTTTCACCCACACCGAGCTTTTCCTTTGCCAGGGATTCTATGGTGCCCTCAGCGACCATCTCCCCATGTATCATAATCCCCACGCGATGGGATATCTTTTGAACCTGGTAAAGGTTGTGAGATGAGAGAAGTACAGTTATTTGTCTGTCACGATTCAAGGATTTAATGAACTCCATCAGCCGCAGTGCACCGTCGGGATCAAGGCCAGTGGTGGGTTCGTCAAGAAAGATCAGCTTGGGGTCTTTGATGAGGACTTCTGCAAATCCCAGACGCTGCTTCATCCCCCGTGAAAATGCGCCCACCTTTTTACGCGCATCCTGTTTAAGCCCAACCAGATCAAGCAGTTCATCTATCTTTTCAGATGCCCTATTCGTTTGAATGCCATTAAGTCTGGCCACATAATTCAGGTTTTGAACTGCGTCCAGATCTCCATAAAAACCGACATTTTCAGGGAGGTAGCCGGCAATACGCTTTACTTCTCTCGCACTTCGCAAAGGATCGAACCCGCAAACTTTTGCGGAACCCGCTGATGGGTGACTCAGGCCCATGAGCATCAATAGTGTGGTGGTTTTCCCCGCACCGTTCGGGCCTAAGAATCCGAACACCTCTCCTTCATTTACCTTGAAGCTAAGGTCTTTCACCGCTGTCTGGCGGTTATAAAGCTTGGTGAGATTTACTGTTTCAATGATTGTACTGGCTTCCATTTTAACGCCTTCCTAAGCGAATAAAAAGGGCAACGAGGCCTGCCATTACCAGCACTATAATGCCAATACCTATCCAACCCCAGGCAGTGGAAGCCCTGACAGTGATCCTCAGCTCAATGGCCTTGGATACCTTGCCTGCATCAGCGGTGAGGCCCACCGAGTAATCACCCACCAGGGCCTGGTCAGTGGGGGTAATGGAGACCTCAACCTGCTTGAGCTCTTCAGGGGCAAGGGCGTCAACCCTTTCAGGGTTGAATGTAACCTTCCAGTTTTCCGGTTTAAAGGAAAGAAAATGTACATTGCTAAGAGTGGCGGAGCCGTTGTTTTGCACGTAAAAAGAAAGGTTGCCTTCCTTTCCGCGAACAGTGTTCATGGAGAGAAGGCCGTTTGCCGTGCCTGCATTGAGCTTGTAGGTACCTGTCAGGACTACTGTCAGAGTAACTTCGCCCTTTGCCTCCGGCGAATTCACCTTGATCAGAATGGGATATTCACCCGGTTTTGCCAGGGGGTGGGGCTTGACTGCAACAGCCATGGTCTGGCTCTGATCCCCCTTTAATCGCAGGCTGGAGATGAACTTGTCTTCATAGGCAGGTTTGAAGTTTATTTCCCAGTTCTTCGGCCCCTGGGAACTCAGGTTAAAGATCGTATCCTTGTCTATTTTATTATCGACCTCAAGGGAAAATTCAAATGCAGTGTCGGTGGGGCCCTTGAGCACCGGGTAGGATGTGGTTATTTTGACGCCCTCTGCTTTTTTCTCTTTTTTCTCTTCCTTGACCGTAATGACGACTTGACCTGTTGAAGTCAGTTTATCATCTTCAGTGCGCGCCTGGATGCCAAATGTGTATTTACCAGGACCTGCGTCTTCTCCCGGTTCTGCCCTGAGTGTCAGGTTCTTAGATGTGTCGCTCTTCACGTGAACACCTGTCACCCCAAAGCTGTATGTCTTGATCCATGCCTTCCATCCCTTTGGAATAGATGTTACCGAGAGTGAAATATTCTCATCACGTCTTCCCTGATTGGTTACGATCAGGTCAATGCTGACACCTTCGTCCTCAGAAATGATTACACCTGTATATTCAGGGGTAACTGAGATGCCTCGCTCTGGCAGGTCTTTCTTTTTATCCTCTTCCTTTGCAAATGTAAAAGAGCTAAAACACGTCATTAGCCAAACAACGATCATGAAGATTACAGGTGTTAAAAAATATGAACCGCTGTGTCTCCGTCTCATAAAACCAAACCTCCTTTTAAAAGGGATTCAACTAATCCATCTTCACATGTTTTTCCAGGGCATGTGCGTCGTACCCTGCTTTTTTGTAATTGTCAAGGGCCCTCATCTTTGTACTCTTGTCTTTTATCTTTTCTGAGTGTTTGTCCGCCAGTTCAGCGGCGTGGCTCCACATGCCTTCTTTTTCATAGTCGCCTATTTGCCT
>JAKLQB010000276.1 GCA_022013615.1 Desulfobacterales bacterium
GCTACCTGGTAGCTTTCCGCCTCGCATCGTTCAAAAAGTTGGATTGCCTGCGAGATGCATTCCCGGGCCTGCCCAGTTCGGCTTTAGCTTCGTACAGTTGTCCCAGGTCGAAATAGGTTTGGCTCATAAGCCCCGTGGCCCCTATCCCCTTCCCAACTTCAATCACCTGTTTGAAATGAGTTTCCGCCTTTTTGCTTACGAAAAAAAGGTTTCTTATAAGAAAGCCCATGTTCCTCGACAATACTTGAATACAACTTGCCCAGAACGAACTCGGATTGAGCAAAGAAACCTCTCCTCTGATTTTCCAAAAATGTTTAGCAATAACTTTTCGAATCTTCAATTTTCATTCATTGTTACTCTTTCTTCGGTTCCATTTGATTTTTCATAATCAGGTGCTTTAGATATGATCGATAAAAATCAGACTTGCGTGATATTTGGAAATAGAAGGCCTATTGGGAAAAATTGATTTGGAGTCAAATGGTATCTTGTCGATACCATTAGCTTAAGTCCTGGGAGGAGGCCCTGGAGGGTCACTCTTCATATTTTTTCAATATCAAAACCGCGTTGTGCCCTCCAAAACCAAACGAATTATTCATCGCTACTTTCACATGACAGGGTTGCGCTTGGTTTGGAACATAATATAAATCACATTCAGGATCGGGATATTCATAATTGATTGTTGGAGGAATTGCTCCTCTCTCCATTGCCAACAGACAGACAACAGTTTCAACTGCACCGGCTGCCCCAAGAAGGTGGCCCGTCATTGATTTTGTCGAGCTGATCTTGACATCATACGCATGATCCCCGAGCGCATTTTTTATAGCCTTTGTCTCTGACAAATCATTATCATGCGTGGAGGTTCCATGGGCATTGATATAATCGACATCAACAGGACTAAGTTCTGCCATAATCAAGGCACGTCTCATCGCTTGTGTTATTCCTATCGAATCCGGATCGGGTGCAGTTAGATGATATGCGTCAGAAGTAAGACCATATCCAACTATTTCCGCATAAATGTGTGCATCACGCCTCATGGCATGCTCAAGGCTTTCCAATATTACAATCCCTGCGCCTTCACCAATGACAAAACCGTTTCGTTTTAAATCAAATGGTCTGCTGGCTTTTTTCGGATTACCATTGGATTTCTTACATAATGCATTCATGTTCATGAATGAGCCAACGCTGAGTGGTGTAAACATCCCCTCGCTTGCACCGCTAACCATGATTTCTGCATCACCAAGCACAATATCTTTTAGAGCACAAATGATGGAATGAATACCACTCGCACATGCACTCACCACTCCCATACTTGAGTTATTTAACTTATATTTGATACTGATATTTCCTGCTGCCGAATTTGACATCATCGTTGGTATTAGCATTGGACTCACAAAGGATGCAGCGCATTTGCCCTCATTTAGTCGATCAAGATATTTTTCTTTTTCAGTTTCTAGTGTTGAAAGCCCTCCAATAGCGGACCCAACTATCACACCTATGTCAGAATTGGCATCTTTGAGTTGCAAATTTGCATCATTGATTGCTTGATGAGCTGCCGCAAGCGCATATTGGCTAAATGAGTCAAGCCGTTTTAATTCCTTTTTGTTCATCCCATGTTCTAACGGGTCGAAATCTTTAACCTCTGCCGCAATTTTACAATCAAAGTCTGAAACATCAAATTTTGTTATCTTATCCACACCAGAAATGCCATTTTCCAGAGAATTCCAAAACTTCTCCTTTCCGGTTCCAATTGGCGTCACCACACCAATACCTGTAATTACCACCCTATTTTCCATTTTAGGATCCGATTACTTCTTTTTACTCTTGCCTCGTTCCGATGAGGCAGGCTTCAGAGAGAACATTGACCTCTGATGTTTACTTTTTGATCTTAGTCATTTTGCCCCCCGAGGGTCAGGCTGTACCTTAGATTTCCTCAAGTCTCATCAGAGCAATATGCCTATGTAAACGATTCAACCACTCTCATCACAGCTTCCAGGCTAATCGGTTTTATAAGCATAACATCGAACCATTGCCTATCAACTTCATCAGCATATCCGGTGATCCCCACTATTGGCGTATCTGATTTAGCTGACCCTCTAATATGTTTGGCAACTGCATATCCATCCATGTCGGGCATGCGAATGTCGGTGATCACTAGATCAAATTTAAAAGTGGTATTGAATAGCTTAATCCCTGCTTTTCCGTTATGGGCGGCTTCCACCTGATAGTCCAGATCTGATAGGAGTAAACTCAAAATTTTGCTGATGTGCTCATCGTCGTCAATGACTAAAATGTGATTCATGGCATCTCATCGAAAAGCTTTATCCTTAGATTTGGTCCTGTTAACCCTTATCGGCTTGTTGGATCAAAAACTTAAGTCAGTTTGAGTTCGAAAAGCTCTTTATCGGAGGAGAATTTGATCGAGTTTCAGCTGGTTCTTTAAAAAGCTGGCCAGAGGTGAATACGAATATGAGCTTTGAAAAGAGTTTTGGTGATGCGGTAGCAAAATCATTTGAACCAGGGGCAAGTTCCGTAAAAGAGAGACTGAAGTCGTTAGAGCAAATTCGTTTGTCAGGAACAAAAACGTTTGCTTTTATTGGACCGCTTCTGCCTGGAAACCTCGTTGATGTGCTCGAAGGGAAGGTAGATAGGGTTTTCATCGATAGAATGAATTACTTGCATTCTGTAAAAGGATTCTATCGTGACTTAGGCTTAGAAAGAGAAACGACAGACAGATTCTTCGACGAACACAGGAAAAGGCTTGTCGCCGAATTAAGAAAGCGAAAAATGAATTTTGAAGTCCTCTTCAAAATTGGAGGCTAAAATGTCATACTTAGATGAACAAGACAAGAGAATTGCTGAGATACTCGGCAGCGAAGAACCTCTTAAAGTCGATGATAAAACTCTAGCAAAGTATCTCGTATATCGATTTGATATCAAATGCTTTATGTGGTCTGTGATGCATAGCAGTAAAACGTAATCGCTAGATTACGGATTTCTGAGAGTATCGACCCGAAGGCACTGCCAGATACGACAACATTTTGTGCTATAGAGTTCCCTGTCAAAAAGATCCTCAAGCACTTGGGTTTGTGGGATTTAAAAGCCAGACCGCCACCCAAAAGGGCCAACGCGTCACCATTAAATATTCACATAGATCCTCAGATTCTCAGATCCCACCCTGTGAAGATTACCTCTACAGAGATCCGGACTTGTACGCCTCAGGCGTATTATCCCGTTGAGGCTTAAGCCAGGGTTGTAGCTTCATGATTTCTTTAAAACCGGCCATTGGATCGAAGGGAGTGGTGTGTCCGGATTAGGCCCAACTAGTGTCAATTTCCAATAAATTCAAACTCATTAAGGCCCCTGTCTCACTCCAACCTATATTCCCGAACAACCTCTGCACTGCAATCCGGCCTGATGCCACATATGTTGTGGTTACTTTTTCCTTGACTAAATAACTTGCCCTTGCAGGTACAATTTGTTATCTGTTTTTCTAGTGGTACCTTAAAATGAAAATCGAGATGACCTTAGCTGAAACGAGCATACGAGAATCCACTGACCGAAATTATATAAAGGGTTTCGCTCTCGTTTTTTTTACCGGAACAATATGGTCGTTTGGAGCCTTAATCGTCCGCTACATGGTGGAGGCTCAAACGTATCAATGGCACTATTTGTTTTACAGGGGTATGATGGTCACAGTTGTCTTACTAATTTTTCTTATGGCTCGGGAAGGCGTTGCTTTTCTAAGTAAACTCAAAAGGATTGGTCTATCTGGATTTTTTGGGGCCTGCGGACTTGTGGCTGCCTTCAGCGGCTTTATTTGGTCCATCACCCTGACAACGGCGGCGAACACCCTCTTCATGCTGGCTGTCACACCTTGTATTGCAGCCATTTTGGGCATTGTGTTTTTGCGGGAGAAAATTCGGTCTGTGACCTGAGATCGGA
>JAKLQB010000277.1 GCA_022013615.1 Desulfobacterales bacterium
ATCTGGGGATCTTCGACTTTCCAATATTCCACCATTCCATTATTCCATCGCATGAAACAAAAGCTCAGGTCTCGACGAAATATCCGCAATTTCAATAAGTTGCACAATTTCCGAGACGTAAAGTTATAGGATTACTGGTTTCAATAAAGAAGCCAGGCTCAGAGGACGTGAACTTCTATTTTGAATTAAGGAGGTAGTTATGACATTAAAGGAAAAGGTGGAAAATGCCCTTGAGAAAGTGCGGCCCTCGCTTCAGGCAGATGGCGGGGATGTTAAGCTCATTGATGTGGGCGATGATGGTGTGGTCAAGGTCTCGCTGCAGGGCGCTTGCGCAGGGTGCCCCATGTCTCAGATGACCCTTAAAATGGGAATTGAAAAGATCCTGAAACAGAATATCCCTGAAGTGACAAGCGTGGAGTCTGTTTAAACGCCTTCATCAGAAAGGAGTAATTATGGGCATAAAAAAGTTAGGAGTTGTGGGTGCCGGCGCCATGGGAAATGGAATTGCCCAGCTCGCAGCACAAATAGGCTGCGATGTGGTCATGAGAGATATTGAGGATGCATTTGTCGAGCGGGGCATGAAAAACATTGATAGATTTCTGTCAAAGAGCGTGGAAAAAGGGAAACTTGAATCTAAGGAAAAGGATGCAATTCTGGGACGAATTACAGGAACAACCGATATGTCCCGGCTAAAAGATGTGGATTTTGTGATTGAAGCAGTTATTGAGGATTTGGAGTTAAAGAAGAGCGTTTTCAAAGAGCTGGATGAATTGTGCCGGCCCGAGGTGGTCTTAGCTTCCAACACTTCCTCAATGTCATTGACTGAAATAGCGGCTGCCACTAAAAGACCGGAAAATGTCTGCGGCATGCACTTTTTTAACCCCGTGCCCCTCATGAGACTGGTTGAAGTGATCCGTGGATATGCCACAAGCGATGAAACCGTGGCAATCACAACTGACCTTGCAAAGAAAATGGGCAAAACAACGGTTGAGGTCAAGAAAGACTCTCCTGGCTTTATCGTCAACAGGATTATGATACCTCATATGGTGGAGGCCATAAAAATCGTTGAAGAGGGCATTGCAACCAAGGAAGATGTGGATACTGCGGTCAAAAATGGGCTCAATTACCCTATGGGACCTTTTGAGTTGATGGACCTCACAGGTATTGATATCTGCTATTTTGTAAATGAGTATTTCCACAAGGAACTAAATAAGGAATTGAAGTGGGTATCGCCAAATCTGTTTAAGACAATGATTCGTGCCGGTAAGCTGGGGAGAAAGACAGGCGAAGGGTGGTACGATTACACCAAATAATAATACCCATTTGAAATACGGATATATGAGGTCAACACCCCATAAAAGAAGGCAGTTCGATCTGAACTGCCTTCTTTTTTTTATCTGAAAAGCGGATATAAGTGGCTACTTGTTTTTATGCCGCATCTTTTTTTTCAGTTTTCTGTGTTTGTGCTTTGTTATTTTCTTTCGGCGCTTTTTAACAACACTACCCATTCAATAAAAACCTCCTTGGAATTGTTAACAGCTTTTACTACTTTGGAATAAAGGATGTCAACAGTTATTTTGGAAAACAAAGGAAGAGTGATGCCGGGAGAAAAATGAAGGCAATTTAGTTTACATAATATATATTATCAGACATTGCTGATTCACTTCCTTCTGTTGTTTTTTTGTTTTTTTACCTTATAAAGCTGTTTATCTGCCGTTTCTACAAAGGTCATCATGGCCGTGCCCTCTGAAAAATACGCGTAACCCAGGCTCGCACTCAGATTGCACTTCTCCTCGATACCTTGTTCAATACGTTGCCCTATAACTTTGCTAATACCCTCATCCGCATCAATGAGGATAATCGCAAATTCATCTCCTCCATACCTGTATCCGGAATCAACGCCCTGGCGTATCTTCAAATTTATAATTTCTCCCACCTTTTGAAGAAGCTCGTCTCCGGCAAGGTGCCCATGGGTATCATTGTAGTTCTTGAAATTATCAAGATCGAGAAGGATCAAACCAAGTGGATGCTTTTGTCTCTCTGCCCGCGTGATCTCATCTTTCAGTCTGATATAGAAATGTCTTTGATTGTATAGGCCGGTCAAAGAATCAGTTAGGGACAATTTGCTGAGCTCATCCTTAATGTTTCGTTCGATTATTGCTCTTCTGACCTTGGCCTCAAGTTCTTCGATGCCGAAAGGCTTGTTGATGAAATCTGAGGCTCCTGCGTTTACCACATCAACATAGCCGTATTCCTTGGAGTAGCCAGTCATTGCTACTATTGAAAGGTGGGGGTAATCACGTTCAGCACTCTTAATCAATTCAAGGCCGTCCATTTCCGGCATCCTCATGTCGGTGAGC
The DNA here is from genome assembly GCA_022013615.1 of Desulfobacterales bacterium. The sequence continues at coordinate 2,361 of JAKLQB010000277.1, forward strand.
AAAAACGTATATGGTTTTGCTTTTAGCTTCTCGAGGGCGTGTTTTCCATTAGTTGCAGAATCGACCCGAAACCCCATACGCCTCAGCATTTCTACGATAGGTTCTCTAATGTAGTCCTCGTCATCCACGACAAGCACAAACTCATCACTATAATTGATATCATCAATATCCATGAAATCTTACCAGAACAGTTAAATTTGTAGTTAGATAGGATAAATCCTGTTATCCTGTCAATGAATTATTCCCCCAAAGCCAATTCCCCATGTAGCGAATTCAAAAAGGCATGTTTAATATATACTGTAACTATATCAGATATATAGCTGTTATCACCTGTAAAATTAACAACTTTGTTAGACCCTGTCCTGCCGCTTATTTGCCCTCCCCTCTTGCTGTACCCTTCGACCAACACCTCCAATCGCATTCCCTCAAGCGCCTTATTCTTTTTGAGGCTGATTTGCTTTTGAAGGCTTTGAAGTGTGCTTAGACGTGAGGATTTATCAACCTCACCGACATTATCACCCATTTCTGCCGCCAATGTACCCTTTCTGTCCGAATATTTAAAGGAAAAAAGTGCATCAAATTGGACCCGTTTAATAAGATTGAGCGTCATGTCAAAATCTTGTTCAGATTCTCCGGGAAAACCGACCATGACGTCACTGGTAATGCCAATGTCTGACCTGACGGTGCGCAGTTTTTCTATTAGTTCAATATACTTCTCGCGAGTATACCCCCGTTTCATACGCTCAAGGACAGGATTTGAACCTGCCTGGAAAGGGAGATGCATGTGGGGGCAGAGTTTATCAAGATCCCCAAAGCATTGGATTAATTGTTCAGAGAGATCCTTAGGGTGTGAGGTGGTGAAACGGAGTCTCAAAAGTCCATCCAGTTTTGTGATTTCCCGCAGCAGGGACACAAAATCCCATTTTTCCACTCCTTCCCATTGGTATGAATTTACATTCTGACCTAACAGCGTAATCTCCTTGATACCTTCTGAGATCAAGTTTTTTGCCTCAATCATGATTTCTTCTGGAGAACGTGAAATCTCCCGGCCCCTCACATAGGGAACGATACAGTAGCTGCAAAAATTATTGCACCCCTCCATGATAGATAAGTAGCCAGTAACTCTACCGCCAAAGTATCCCTGGCAAGTAACTGGTTGGGGCGGCCCTGGTTCGAGATCCGTAGCAACAATTTTTTCTCCATCCGTATCAATCCGTCTTAAAACCTCCTTAATCCTTCCTATCTCTCTTGGCCCCATTACGAAGTCA
>JAKLQB010000278.1 GCA_022013615.1 Desulfobacterales bacterium
CTCTAAAGTATTTTTCAACACTTTTTCCAATTTGCTCTTCACGTTTGTATTTTTGGCCACAGCTAATGAACACTCTTGCTTTTCTCATTAAGAAGCTCCTAAATCCAGGTTCTTTTGATGTCTTGCCAGTATGCAATTCAAGAATCCAATAATGTTCTTAGAGATTGCAGTTACATATCACAAATATTCAAACGTTTCAATTTGTTACGGTGCGGACCCGCTTGCTATGTGTTGTGGGGAGGAGAGAGAAACTCCCCCTTGCCCGATTCGGCAATTCTTTTGGGTGATACATCGGCGAGAATTGTGATCACTTTTGACCGATAATCTTCTCGCGACATGTAATTTGCATAGTGAGGCATACCAACAATTTGAAACTCGCTACCAAGATTCCTCTTTGCGATCTTCTCAGCGTCCCTTCCAAATGCAATGAGTGTAGGTGAAGTTGTTCCAAGAAGTTCAATTTCAGCTTTCAGCATTTTGATATTTTCTTTTTCGAAGCCTTTGTCTGCGCTCAAGTATTTCATCATTCGTCCAGCTGCCTTCTCCTCAAAGTCTTTGATGATGTCTGTCATGTAGGCACCCCAGAAGCGAGTTCCATTCAACGCACTTCGAATCTTGTAATCCGTCGCCATCGGTCTTGAATCATGAAAATTCCCTAAAGGTCTTTCGATTCTCCGGGAAATATTCAACCCAAGGAAGATAAAGTCTGCGGTAAGCGTATTCAAAAGATCAGGATTAGACGCTGGATCCAAAACACTCAGATCATCAATGTTGCTTTTGGGTTTATCACCTTCTTCTGCCCAGACAGCCCAGCTTGCGAAGTGACCATAAAGTTTGCGGACTTTCTCAAATGTCTTGGGTGAAATCATGATTTAGTTTTCTGCCGAACGACCTAAATCAGCGGCGCGGGCAACCACCTTTACAAAAATCAAAAAGCGGCTATTCCGCGTCCGCTGGATTTTCTTGTGTACGCCCGGCATGGGCGTGAACTTATAGGGTGTAAGTCCCTTATACGTGAACTCTGTTAATATTTGATATATTAACAAAAGTATTAGCCGAAGGCAAGGGCGGAATTGTGAGGTTCTGTCTGAAGGCGGAGCGAAGCGGAAGGTGAGCCTCAGGCGAAAGCGACTGAAAGGAGCGGCCAACCTGGAGTGCAAAGCTATGAGCCGACGAACAGAAACAGCATACAAGGCCAAGTTTCCGGGTGAGTTAGCACAACATAACGAAGCCCTGGGTTCAGGAGATATGGTAAATGCTGCGGTTGTGTAGCAAAAGTTCACGCTCTTATCCGGGGAGATCTGTCCGGCATGCGGCTTTTTGATGTTTCATTCTACCATTCGGTGAAATTACCGGCAGGGGGCAACCGGTTTACCAAGTCCCGGCGATATCGTGAGAGTATCCCGCCTGATATCGAGAAAC
>JAKLQB010000279.1 GCA_022013615.1 Desulfobacterales bacterium
AAACAAAGCCCCAAAAAAACCATCTATTCCATGGACATGAGGCAAGGTCTTGAAAAAACCTTGATCATCAATTAGATCGAGTCCCCATTCGGGGACACTCTTTCGCAGGTCTTCTAAAGCCATTCCTCTTTTTTTTCCCAGAAAGTCACGAACCACATCCTCATTCTCTTCCCTTGAGATGGTGCAGGTCACATAAAGGATCTTTCCCCCTTCCCGGAGTAAGGGCACGGCGTTATTTAGAATCTTCCGTTGTAAAACGGACAGCCGCCTGATATCGGCTTCATCCCTGATCCACTTTGCATCCGGATGCCTGGAAATAGTGCCCAGGGCAGAGCAGGGTCCGTCAACCAAAATCCTGTCAAAGTAACGCCCGGCCATGGGGAGAGGATGCTTCACAGCGTCAGCAACCATAGGCTGAATGCAGCCCATTCCAAGGCGGCATGAACTCTGTACAAGGCTTAACAGCCTCTTATGGTTCATGTCAAGCGCAACAATCTCTCCCTTATCCCCCATCAGTTCTGCCATATGGGTAGATTTACCCCCCAGTCCTGCACAGATATCAAGGACTCTCTCCCCCGGTCTGGGTGAAAGAAGGCGGGCACAGATCTGTGCCGGCTCGCTCTGCACTTGAAACAGGCCCTCTTTAAAGGCGTCCAGCCGGTCAACCGGTCCCTTAAGGCCCTCAACTGCGATGCCTTCCGGTGAATACAGGGTCGGTTTACCTTCCACACCTTCCGCTTTCAGTCGTTTTATCAGACTTGGGCGGTCAACTTTTAGCGTATTGGCTCTAATAACCAGACCCGTTACGCGGTTCCCCGCCGATAGAATGCGTTCTGTGGAATCGGTTCCTATCTCTCTTATCCACTTTTCCACCAACCATGTGGGGTAAGAATAAAAGACAGACAGATAACCAACTGGATCTTTCTTCCTGTCAGGGAAGACGACCTGCGCCTTCGCACGACAGATACTTCGTAAGATACCGTTGACAAAACTTACCACATGATTGGATTCTATGGCTTTGGCCTGCTTGACTGCTTCGTTGACCGCTGCCGATTCCGGGACCCGATCCATATAAAATATCTGGTAGAGGGCAAGGCGGAGGATGTTTAAGACAGGAGGTTCTATCTTTCTGAAAGGAAAGCGGATATTCTGCTGAATTATCCAATCAAGCCTAAGCCTCCACCGCAAAACCCCTTGAACCAGGTGAACAATAAAGGCCCGATCTCGTGCAATCATATGGGGAGCTTCCTGGAACTCATATTCCAGAAATTGCTTCAGAGAGCCGGGCCTATCTTCCTGCCTGTTTAGTGCTTTAAGTGCCAGGTCCCTTGGTCTCACTGATTTCATGTCCTAAAAAGGTTATCAGTCCCCTTTCAACCAGATCCAGATCCACATCCGTATCATAACAGGGTCCAAAGGGCCTTCTATTTAATATCCCGTAAACAGGAATTGGGTAGCTGTCCTGAATACCGCTTGTCAGGTCTCGTTCACATGCAACACCAATAATAACATCCGGCTTTTTCTCGACCACAATCCTTCTGGCCAGAGTCCCGCCCGTAGCAACCGCCATGGAGACATGAAATTTTTCCGAAAGGGCCACTAAATCCTTTATCCTGCAATTGCCGCAGGCCTTGCAGTTCTCCACATTGCCGGTAATCCTTACGGTGCACTCGTGATTCTGGAGACAATGGGGGAGAAGTATAAGAAGCTTTGACGGTCTGACCTTCCTGGCTTCGGCAAGGACCAGTCGATTATTGATGGCTACGAAGGATCTCCGGATCTCGGTTTTGCTAATGCCCAGGCACTTGCCAACTCCCACCAGCAAAGGGAACAGGACTCGAATCACCACGCCCCGAATACGGCGGTTAAAAAAAAGGTTCTTCCCCCGGACAATAGTAAAAACTAAGGTTAGGGCGCCGCCGAGCCAGAAAAGGACAAAACCACCCAAGAATATAGCCAAAATCCCGGGAAGACTTCTATGGATATTGGACAGACCCACATATGGAACCCACCATAGCAAAAAGGCCAATCCCACCATGACCACACAGGCAAGCAGCAAAAGGAGGATAAAGATCTTTTTTGTGGGCTGTCTTTGGTCTTCAGGTTCAGAAAATCTTTTTTCGTCATTAGTTAATGGGACATCCATCTGTTGGGGCATTGCTTTTGGCGTTTTTGGCAACCCTTTCATTCTAACTCCCCAATAGGGTTCCTTTATCTAAGGGAAATCCCCTCAGGAAATCCTTGGCAGGAATTCTTTTCCTGCCCGGGATTTGCAATTCTCTGATCTGTACTATACCCTTGCCGGTTTCCACCTCGAGTCCGCCTTCTTCATGTCCTTTAACCCTCCCAGGCAGGCCAATCCGTTCTTCGTCTACAACCCGGGATGAAAAAACCTTGATATCCTTTCCCCGGAGTCTGGTAAAGGCCCCTGGCCAGGGATCAAATGCCCGGATAAGAGCAGATACAGTCTCAGCAGGTTTGTCCCATTTTATTTGAGACATACCTCGATCTATCTTCGGCGCATAGGTAGAGACATTCTGATCTTGAGGTCTCTCACGTAATCGATTTTCAGCCAGGTCCTCGAGAGTCCTAATGAGAAAATCTCCGGCCAGGGCAGAAAGCCGGTCGTGAAGCTGGCCTGCTGTTTCGTCGGGCAATATGGGCATTTCCTGCTGTAAAAGTATTGGACCGCTGTCAAGTCCTTCATCCATCCGCATGGCGGTCAGGCCGGTCGTGGCTTCGTTATTTAGAATGGCCCACTGGATGGGGGCTGCGCCCCGATACTGTGGTAAAAGAGAGGCATGGATATTAAGGGCTCCCCAGGATGGAATGCCAAGCATCTCCTTCTTTAAAATCTGACCAAACGCCACAACAACCAACAGGTCAGGCGCTTTGTCACGAATAATCTCACAGAATTGCCGGGCTGAGGCATTCTCAGGTTGCAGGACCTCGAGCCCGCAGGCCATGGCAGCTTGTTTGACAGGGGATTGGGCTATTTTTTTCCCTCTTCCCCGGGGCCTATCAGGCTGGGTGACTGCGGCCAGGACATCATGGCCATTTTCCAGGAGCGCTCTTAAAGCGGG
>JAKLQB010000024.1 GCA_022013615.1 Desulfobacterales bacterium
AATTACACTTCAGTTTCTCATAGAAAAGATGCTCATATAGACCCGGAACCGAGTAAATTTCGCTGTAATCATGACATCGCAAGTTTTTTCTCTCCCCCTTGTATTCAAGCAGGAAATATTCCTCATCTTGCTCCAGATGATTTGAATTTTCTGGAAATTGTATCTTGAATCCCTTTTCTTCCATGTTCTTTTAACCTCCTTTTCTGTTATAAGTTACTCTGAAGTTTTATTATGCCCAACAATGACTTCTCACTGTAACTATTTACAGATTCTCAATTCACAACTTAAAACGGCTTTGGCTGATTTCTAATCCCAAAATTCTGCTCAAAGTAACCGAAGCTTCCTTAAATGATTTTCGGATACTACAAAAACGACCTATACGGAATCTTTTATAATAACATTTTCAGTCCATAATATTTGAGCTGAATTGATTACAACACAAATCAATTTCAAATGTCAAGACTTAATACAGATATTGTGCTACTTTATTATTTCAATAGTTTTTCAGGTAAGATAGCTGGACAAGGAATGCATTATTGAGGGGTAAAGGTTCTCAAGCAATTTATTCTACTTCTAAATCCTCGACATCAAGCAAGTTGGTGAGTTTTTTGAGGGCAAAAACGATTTGGTCTATTTCATCTTCCGAGAGTTTTTTCAGACCATCAACGATCTTCTGTTGGATCGGAGGTGGGGCATTACAAGCGAGTTGATTACCGGTTTCTGTTAATTCGACGGTGATTACACGTCGATCCGGGGAGTTCCTCAGCCTTGTCACAAGCCCTTTCTGTTCCAAGCGATCAACGACCCCGGTAACAGTGCTGGATTTGACCATCATGTGTCTGGCAATCCGGGATGGAGGTAAAGGCCCATTTTCGTGAAGGGCCAAAAGGCAGTTGAGCTGTGCCGCGCTCACATTATACTTTTTGTTTAATTCCTTTGTGTAAAGTTCTCCGGCTTGCATAAGTTTGCGGATCAAGAAGATTATCTCTTTGGTCCTGTCATATGGAATCTGGTCATTCATTTTTTAGGTAGCTTTGGGTGTTCTCCTTGCATCCAGATTTGCTCTTGCCAAAGAAACTTGAATCAAACTGTCTAATATTTATCATAGAAGATTTGTGTAAGCAACAAAATTGCTTGCTCATGGTACTTTTTATTACTCCCATGAGAGAGGCACGACACTTTCTGACATTCGGCTCACTTTTCAGGAGTAGTAGGTTTGCCTCCCGCCGGGAATCTCGCTGCCAGCCTGTTGAGGAAATTGGCAATTTTATTCTTTTTGGAGTGTCTTGTTTAACGTAAGTGCTCCCCCAGAGATATTTAAGATCGCTCGTCATTAAAAAGGCAGTGGACACCATGGCAACACTATGACAACCTGTAGCCCGATATTTGGGAAATCATGCTGAACAGACTCACCAACCCTATTCAACAAAAAAATCTTTTAAAAAAAGGATGTACAAAAAAAGATGCCGATGACTTGCTATCAATATACGCGAATCATAAATACTAATTCTTTAAGGATATTGGGAATGGACAATGCCGCTATTCGACGACAGTAAAACCAGAAGTGCAAATAAGATACATCAACTTGACAGCGATTTCAGCAAGGCAATGAAAAAGGCCTTCTGGGATGAACTGAAAGGATTTATTAACCGAAAGTCCACCCGTCTTCTCCCTTTTGATGAAGTGAAGGATAAACTGGAGATCTGGTTTGTTCAGGACCTGGGGACACAGACGGTTATTGTTGACAGTATTGTGGGAAGTGAAGGCCGGTATAGGAGTTTTACCAGGCGCTTCCTTCCCCTGCAGGAAGATCTGCGTGATCGCTGGAAAAAAGTGGACCAGGCCCATTATGCCCATCATGATCTTCCGCCGGTTGAATTGTATAAGGTTCAGGACGCATATTTTGTCAGGGATGGTCATCACAGGGTGTCAGTGGCCCGGGCAAAAGGGGTTAGAAATATTCAGGCCCATGTCTACGAATATGAATGCGATGTTCCCCTGGACAAAGAAACGGACCTGGAAAAACTCGGCATCCAGGAGGCATATCATCAGTTTCTTAAGGATACCCAACTTAACAAGAATCGTCCCCATCAAGGACTCCGGTTGACCCTTTTGGGCGGGTATCCCATCCTCATGGAACATATCCAGGCCCATAAACACTACATGAAGAAGGTAAGTGGAAAAGGTGTGTCCCTCCCTGAAGCGGCCTGTTCCTGGTACGATAACGTATATATACCGTTAGCGACTGTCATTCGAAAAAACCGCATTATGAAATACTTCCCTCACAGGACAGAGACAGACTTCTATCTATGGGTGATAAAAAA
>JAKLQB010000280.1 GCA_022013615.1 Desulfobacterales bacterium
CGTTTATTCTGATATTACCCTGGGGAAGAATCATGAGGGCTGGGAAAATGTGGCACACGGCGGCATTGTATCTACCCTGCTTGACGAAGTTATGTCCTGGACGATTATGTATTTTAAAAAGACATTTTTAGTGACCAGGAAAATGGAGGTTAAGTACATCAGGCCGGTATTGATTGGAACACCCTTAGTAATTAGGGGAGAGGTCATGGACGACTCGAAACCTCCCAGGATAAAGGCCAGAGCAGATATCCGGGATAATGAAGGCAATCTCCTTGTGAGAAGCCTTGGCGAGTTTGTCGAACTGCCTATGGAAAAACTTTCTTCGGTCCCTGAAGGGTTGAAGGAGGAAATGCTCTCACTGTTCAATAATTTCGAGTAATTCGCCGGAATATATGTAAGTTCTTAATAAGCCCGGGCTGAATCTAAAAAAATTCCCCCTGGCCCAGACCTGGTCTTGCCTGTCAATTCCAAAAAATCCTTTCTTAAGCAATACACCTGAAGTCGTCCCTTCAAATCGATTTAGTCGCGCCAGGGCGGGCCTGGCCCCCACAATCCCGCCTATCTCAGGCGGGAAGGTTGAATTTGGCCTGATACACAAGGCCAATTTTTCCTATACTCCTTCCACGAAAAGCAAGTTCTTATCACCTATCACCTATGGCATAATGAATGTCATAACCAGAGCGAAAACGGCGTATGTTTCGGGCATAGCGCCTGCTACCAAAGCATTAGCAACGGTATTTTTCCCTTCCAGGATGCTCTTGATTCCTGCCGCACAAACCATTCCCTGATACCACCCGCTGATTAGCATGGCAACCATGGCAATGGCCGCTTTTCCAGCAACTGAATAGGGATCTGAATCAAATTTGTCCATATTGGTAAAAAATACCACCATTGCATAAATACCCTGGGTGGAAGGCATCAGAGCAACAGGAATGACTTTATAAAAATTCTCTTCGCCGCCACCCAAGAGGGCTTGAAAACCGATGACGAGACCTATTGCAGACCCTGCAAGACCTAATGATAAACTAAGGCCCATGGCAAATTTCGCGATAAGGGGAGCCCAATCTTTCTGCTCAGCTACCGTTTGAGCGAATGCCGAAGACAAAAAACCTGCCAATAGAATCAAGCCCAGAGAACCAACGACAGCAATACGCTTTCTATTCATAACTATTTAACCCCTTTCAATTTTGAATGGTTTATACTCAATACCGCCGCCCTGGAAGAAGCTTGTAAAGGCCTCGACAAAGTGCAGACGGGCTGAATGAACAGTACTCCCCAGAATGCTGAGGGCAAGATTAAAGATATGACCTATGATAATAACCATCACCGCCAGAACAGGCCCCGCGTATTTTCCACCAGCACCCATAACCATACCCCCCAGTTGATTCATGACAGAGGCAATAGCTCCTGTGGCAATACCCAATCCGAACAGACGGGCATACGAAAGCAAATCCCCGATCAGGCCAGTCATTCCATAAATATTCCAAAGTCCCAATCCAATACGGATACCCCAATTCTTATTATCCGTTGCAAAGAGGAGGGTAAGGATAAGACCCATTGCAAGAATCCCCACTCCTCCATAGAAGAGAGGCAGGTGTATGATAGAGGCCGGGCCAGAAAACCAGATATTCCTACTTACCAAAATGACTCCACCCCAGAGTACCCCCATCACACCAAGTTTCTCCAACTGGACCCGCAAAGAGGGAGCTTGTATTATCCCCAAAATATAGGAAAACGATAGGTGAAGCACTCCCAGGCCCAGAGAAATATAGAACAAAATCATCGGGTCTCCAGTCCCAACGGATAGATCGATAGGAATCCATTCACGGTTGATAAAATTATAGCCGAAAATCGAACCGGTCACGAGACCGACAAATATAGTTGCCACTGAAAAGGCCTGACACAGTTTCATCACCAGTGATAACCCCTGAATCTTCGATCCAAACTTCTTATCAGCCCAGTAGGATACCAAAAAGAAAACCAGGCCATAGCCAGCATCACTCAAACAAACCCCAAAAAACAGGATCATAAAGGGGGCAAAAAAGTAGGACGGGTCTATTTCCCTGTAGTTGGGAACTCCGTAAAGATTCAAGAGGGGTTCAATCCTTTTTATAAACCAGTTGTTTTTGAGTAATGACGGAGGTACTTCTTCCGGGAGAGGATCCCTTACACTGACCTGAAGTGGGAGACTGCTTTTCTCAACCTCCTTCAAAAGCTCATCTTCCTGTTCACAGGGTATCCATCCTTGAACACCAAAGAGATAATCTTCCGAATAGACGGTTCCAGTCTTTTCTATATAGCTGGCCCTACTCAGAGCGGCCCTATACTGATCCTGCAATGTGTCAGTTTTATCAGCAGCTCCGGCGAGTTCTTTAGTTAATTTATCTTCTTGCTTTAATAAGCGCTCGTACTCCTGTTTCGCATCATCCAGCCCAAGATCAGGCCAGGAAAGCAACGTTGCCTGTGAAATCTGGAGGGGTTTATCGGCCGAAATGGTAAAGAAGAATATTCCCTGTTTCTCCGATACCGTTTCCAGGAAAACATCATCGGGGATACTGAAAGAGCTCCATTTTTTCTCATCCATGCGAAACCGCTGGACATAAACCCCATTTTCCTCAAGCTTCCGAATCTGCTGGAGGTCAAAATCTCCCCAGACAGAAAGATCTTCAATAACTCTCTGGAGGGCCTGTTTTCTACTCCGTATTTCCTCCAATAGAGATACCTTTTTTTCAATGTAGGTAACAAGCTCTTCATCCGGCACAGGCACAGGAGTTTTTTCTTCCTGCTTGCTGTGACGTCTGACGGCCTTACTGACCTGTGTGATCTTTCTTAAATCCTGTACAGCGGCTGCGTTTTTCCTATCAAACTCATCCGTCATATCGGTGACCGGTTCCACATGGACGACTCCGGCCTCCTGTAGAAAACGCATCGTCTCCTCTTTATGATCGGATGGCCCGACGATATATACTCTCGACATTTTTACTAAAGCCAATGTGCTAACTCCTAAATCCTGTCCTACTTTTTCACAGCCTTCCGCATTAAGCCGCCCCACTCAGTCTCTTGGCAACTTTGGCAACACCAACAGCGGCCGCCTGCTGGTCCTGGAGATAAACGGTAATCTTCCTGACGGCTTTCCGGCCTTTGGGAATCAACTTCTGTTCATAAAGGTTGATTCGCTGACTGGTCTTGAGAAACCCTTTATACAACACCTTCTCCTGTTCCTTAAGCATGTTGATCTCTTCTCGAAGAGAAATAGCCTCTCGCGTCTTAACCATGACCTCATCAAAACTATACGGGGTGGCAAATAGACCGTAAGGCGGATCGTCAAAAATAACCTCATGAAACTGTGGCACTTTCAATCCAGCTACATTATGTATTGAAGATACGACCTCCTTGATGGAAATAAAATAATTCATCTCGTCCTTCATATCGTTGTACAACTGGGACCATGATTTAATTTCATTTAACAGCTCTTCCATGAGAGCCTGCTTTTCCTTGATATTTTTACGGGCAACTGCCAGTTTCATCAGGAACTGCTCTTTTCTGGCTTCGAGAGCCGGCAGGAAACGCTCATACATTGCCACTTTCAGCTTCTGTTCCCTCAAGGAAACCTTGTTTAACTTTATTCGTTCAGCCATAGTCCTATAATACTCAGTGGCCTTTAGGCCAGTATTGATCTATAATTTCCTGTTTAATTCCGACTTCATCCGGACGGAAACACTCAGCCATGGTTTTCCACCCCAGATCGAGGGCTTCATTTAGTCCTATGTCCACCTTCAGATCCATAAATCGCTCATAGAAAAGCTTTGCATACTCCAGGTACCTGTCATCATCAGCCGTTTTATCGAAACCCATAGCCAGTTTCTGTTCCACTTCGCGGCTTCTGGCAAAGAGCCTGATCATGCTGTTCATGATATAACCATGGTCCTCTCGTGTAACGCTACCGATGACCAGCTGCTTCAATCGAGACAGTGAACCAAAGGGTTCAATTGCCCCCTGTTTGAGATAAAATTGTCCTTCAGTGATATAACCCGTATTGTCGGGGACCGGATGGGTCACATCATCGCCGGGCATGGTGGTCACGGCAAGGATGGTGATGCTGCCAGCTCCGTCAAAGTCAACGGCCTTTTCATAACGAGAGGCGAGGTCACTGTAAAGTGAACCGGGGTAACCCAGGTTTGACGGAACCTGGTCCATGGAAATGGCGATCTCCTTCATAGCATCGGCAAAGGCGGTCATATCTGATAGAAGCACGAGCACTCTCTTGCCCTGCACTCCGAAGCGTTCCGCCACGGCCAGAGCCATATCGGGAACAAGCAGTCTTTCCACGACCGGATCAGAAGCTGTGTGAATAAACATGATGGTTCGAGATAACACCCCGGCTTCTTCAAAGGTTCTTTTGAACTTCAGGTATTCGTCATACTTGAGGCCTATGCCTCCGAGGATAACAATGTCTGCCTCAGCACGCACTCCAATGCGGGTGAGAAGCTCATTGTAAGGTTCCCCGGCTGCAGCAAAGATGGGAAGTTTCTGGCTTTCAACCAAGGGGTTGAAGACATCCACCATGGGGACCCTCGTTTCTATAAAACCCCTGGGTATAACACGCATAATGGGATTTACCGAAGGACCGCCGATATCAATCCGGGGTAATGCCACCAGTTCAGATCCGCCATCGATGGGATCTCCGGAACCGTTGAATATCCTCCCCAAAAGGGCGTCTCCAAAAGCCACCTGCATGGGATGTCCCAAAAATCGTACCTGATCTCCAGTAGCAACTCCCCTCGACCCTGCAAAAACCTGCAGTAAAACATCATCTCCCCGCAGACGGATCACCTGGGCCAGGGATGTCCCGCGCCTGCTTTTCACGGTAGCCAGCTCTCCATAGTCAATTTCTTTTGCCGGTACCGTGATAATATCGCCTTGAATGGCGATTATACGTGTATATTCTATGATCATCCGCAAGCTACTCCTTTCCCTGGATCATTTCGATTTCTTTCCGATATTTTTGATATTCTTCACTCTCAAAAACACAATACTTCAGCTGAAAAAAGAGGTTCTGTATATGGGTCATCTCTTTTCGTGCTTCCTCTTTAGTGTCAAACGTAAAGTCATGGTGAACTATTTCCATGAGAAGCAGGAAATCCGATATCTGCCTTTCCTCGGAAGTCGCCCGCTCAACGACATCAAAGGCATCCTGTTGCAGGCAAACAGCATCAATGATTTCCGATTTGAGGTAGGTTGCCAGATCATCCACACTGATTCCCTCCTCACCTACAACGAGCATCATCTGGTGAATTTCATTTCCTTTATTGAACAGCGCTCGTGCCTCTTTGACCAGATCAACCCAGCCTTCATGACGTTCATTCAATGAATCTTCCATCAAATCCAGGTAAAGGCTCCATGAAATGAGTGGGTCAATGGCGGGATACTTCCGTTCATCAGACCGTGTACGGGAAAGTCCGTAAAAAGCCCCCACAACCTTGAGAGTATTCTGTGTAACCGGCTCTTCAAAATTTCCTCCCGCAGGGGAAACGGTTCCAATTATAGTAAGAGATCCGGTAGAGTCATTATAAAGCCTTACAAGACCGGCCCTCTCATAGACTGCAGCAATACGACTCTCCAGATAGGCCGGAAACGCCTCCTCACCAGGTATCTCCTCCATACGGGCTGATGATTCTCTAAGGGCCTGGGCCCATCTTGACGTGCTGTCAGCAAGGGTCAGTACCTTAAGCCCCATCTGGCGGTAGTATTCACCCAGCGAGACTCCTGTGTAAATTGACGCCTCTCGTGCCGCCACCGGCATTGATGAGGTATTAGCGATAATGACCGTCCTCTCCATCAGGGATCTCCCCGTCTTGGGGTCTTCCAATTCAGGAAATTCCCGAATCGTCTCCACAATCTCACCGGCACGTTCGCCGCAGGCAACAATAATCACGATATCTGTCTGGGCATAGCGAGAAATGATTTGCTGTAAAACGGTCTTTCCTGCACCAAAAGGTCCCGGGACACATGCCGTACCACCCTCTGCCAGCGGATAAAAGATGTCAATAAGACGCATCTGAGTAAGAAGCTGCTTGGTGGGCAGCATCCTTTCTGGATAGGTCCGAACAGGTATTTTTACCGGCCACTCCTGCACCATGGTAATCGACTCTTCTCTTCCTTCCTCATCCTTCAGGATGGCAATCTGCTCATTGACGGTATAAGAACCAGCGGGTTTAATATCCACCACTTCCCATGTCCCCAGGAATGTTAGTGGAACCATAATCTGGTGATCAAACATACCTTCAGGAACTTTACCGAGATAATGACCTGCTCTGACCTTTGAGCCTTTTGTAATCGTAGGTGTGAACTCCCAGATCTTTTCTTCATCAAGAGAATTAGCGTACTGTCCACGTTGCAGGAAATACCCGTCGAGATTCTTCAGTTTTCCAAGAGGATTCTGGAGACCGTCGTAAATAGATCCCAGAAGGCCAGGGCCTAAAGAGGCAGCAAGTAACTGCCCTGAAAAATCAACCTTGTCTCCCACCCGCATACCTGTGGTGCTTTCAAAAACCTGCATGTCCACCAGATTACCGCGAATCCTGATGATCTCTGACTTGAGCGGGACACCCTGGCAGATCACATAGCCCACTTCATTTTGAGAGACCTCCTGACCCTTCATTACTTCTACGGTTGCTAATGGACCAGTCACTCCTACGACCCGCCCACCGCTTACACTATCCACATTCTACCTCCCTTATATAAAAAATCATAGAATTCATAAGGTGCTTCTATCCTTTCCCAACGACTGTAAATCATAAGCTGTGAAACATAGGCAAGAATGGCATCAATAGAAAAAGGGTTGTTGCCCTGACAATGGAAAATATGCTTCAATCGCTCTGTATCAAGATATCTTTCAGCCAATAATGGGTTTTTCTTTCCCTTGACCTGCGCCATCATGTTGGTAAAGTCAGCAGCACTGAAATTGCCGAGAACCGCATGAGCTTCGGCGTCCTTTCCGCTTTCCTTCGCCCTCAGGGATACCAGGTTATTTCGCAATTCGATCTCCCAGGGAAGATAATCGAGGACAAACTGGCACTTCAACTTTTGCGCCAATTCATAAAAATAAGTGTAATATCGCTCCCATAGACGATCGTACATGTATGGGCGACGAATACCCCGTTCCTTCTCCTCGATAAAGTCCTCAAGAAACGAGGGGAGGTTTTTCCGGGTTTCGATATCTTCCCGTGTTAATACACCACCATCAGTAAAGGTATCTCGATCCTGGTCAATTTGTTCCCAATTGGCGACATCGATGGACAGAAGCTGTGCTTCAAGTAGCGACTCGTCCACACTTTGTATATTCCGCTTGACCACTCCGATGGTCTCGGCCATCGTAAGCGACAGCTTTTCACCAAGCTCAACCGGTAATGGAGGAAGCAGGCATGCTAAATGATAATAAGCTCCCATCAGTTCCTATTCTTCCTCTGCAGCAAAGAAATATTTTCGAAAACGAGGGGAGCAAAATCCCGACAAAACCTCTACCAAACCATCACCAAAGTTAAAGTGTTGCCCTGTCCCCTCAATACCAATCTTGAATCCAAAGGATGTCTTGTCAGTAAACTGAATGACGAGAGGTCCCTCGGCTTTTTTACGAAACTTTTCCAGAAACCATGATTCAAGTTCAGCCTTTTTGTTTTCAGGAAGAAGCACTTCAATCGTCTGGTCCTCGCCATGCACCTTGGTAAACTGAACAAGAAGAATTTCGATCATCTTCTCTAAAAATTTGTCGTCACTGAAAGATTTTCTTACTTCTTCTTCAATAGTAGGCTCTACAATGGTCTTTTCCAGTCGCTCTTGCACCATAATAACAAAGTTGCGGGCCACCGTGTCCAAATCGGTTTCCATCTGCTTTCGGGTTTCTTCAGCTTTCTTTCCTGCTGTTTGCTTAATTTTTTCAGCCTCGGTCTCAGCCCCTGTCGTGATCCTTCCTGCCTCCGCCTTGGCATCTGAAACGATTTTCTCAGCTTCAGCCTTTGCCGGACAAAGGATCTTCTCAGTCAATTCACTGGTAATATCTCCCAACGTTTTAGCCATGATTATCCCTTTCACCCCTTCTGCCCCTACCACCTCGAGGAAAGAATGGTAAGGATGAGTATTTTACGAAATGTATCCTAACATAGAACCAGCTTTCATGCTGAAGGCTAAATAAAATCCACCTTAACCGCCTTGAGTAGGATAAAATGGATTGCACACAATCAACCTGAATGCAAAGCGCAACACATATACTTCAATTCTTTTTCAAAATCAAGTTTTTTAATTTTTAACGAAAATATATAAATATACAGTATTTACAACGACATAAATGTTTGGTAACGTTCAAAAGTGTTCGCATGGATATTTTTTGGGCTCGGGCAATCACACTCCTGAGGGATTTCTTTGTACTGAAAAAGTGCCCCATAGGTAAATAAAATCATAACAGATTATAGAGCAATATTAATGTTAAACGATTAATAATATCGGAATGTTAGACTCTCAATCAGATAATAAATTGGTCTCCATCGTACGATATGAGAAACCAATGGAATCGGTCCGGAAGGCCGTGGAGTTAGCGAAGGGTCTGGAGAACCTTTCTTCCAATGCAAAGGTGTTCATTAAACCAAACATCGTGTTCTGGACTAAGGCAGTGCCATTTCCCAAGTGGGGTGTTATCACGACCTCCCGGGTCGTGGAAGATATGGTGGTGCTACTTAAGGAGCAGGGGATTGATGATATTATGATAGGGGAGGGCACTGTCACATTTAATCCCAACGACAAAGAGACAATTGCCAATGCATTTGAAACCCTTGGCTATAACATTTTAAGAAAAAGGTATGGGGTCAAATGCATTAACGTCTTTGAGCGGCCATTTAAGAAAGTCGATCTCGGGGAAGGAGTAGCCCTGAATTTCAATGCTGACATGCTGCACAGTGATTTTGTAGTGAACATACCGGTCTTGAAGACCCATGCACAGACGGTAGTAAGCCTTGGCATAAAAAACTTGAAAGGCACTTTGGATATAAAATCGAGAAAGAAATGTCACAGTGCGGATCAGGAAAAAGATCTCAACTACATGATCGCAAAAATTCCCAAAATTCTACCTCCCTGTTTCACCATTTTAGACGGTATATACACCAATGAGCGGGGCCCGGGGTTTGATGGAAAAATACGAAGACAGGCCCGAGTTTGATGAGGCGTTTTTTAGAATAAAATAAGACAATTCCTCAGAATCCAGCATCGAGTATCAAAATCGTGAAGCGAAGCTTTGCTAATCTTTCCACCCATGAACACCCACCAAGTCCACAAAGCGGCAGCCTCCCAGGTTCTTCTGGATGGTATTCCCTTTTTTCCTGGTTGCCTTGATAAGTTCCTGGCTGAATCTGTTCCCCACAGGGATGATAAGTCTGCCGCCATCCGCAAGCTGGTCAAGAAGGGGTTGGGGGATTTTGGGCGCACCGGCCGTAATAATGATGGCATCGTAAGGCTCATATTCCTTCCATCCGAGGGTTCCGTCAAAGGCCTTGAAAAGGATATTGTTATAACCCAATTCGGCAAGAACGGTTCTTGCTTTAACCATTAGAGGCCGAACCCTCTCAATAGTGCAAACCCTTTTAGACAGCTCGGCCAGAATTGCTGTCTGATAGCCGCTGCCAGTACCGATCTCGAGGGTCATTTCTTTACCGGTGAGTTCCAGTGCTTCAGTCATGAGGGCCACGATATAAGGTTGGGATATGGTCTGGTTGTGACCGATAGGCAAAGGGTGGTCATTGTAGGCTTCGTTCACAAGGGCTTCTTCTACGAAGCGGTCTCTGGGAACCTTGCCCATGGCATCCAGCACTCGAGGGTCTTTGATCCCTCGCGGGATTAGCTGGTTTTTGACCATTCTTTCCCTGGCCAACCGGTAATCGGGTATGTGGACCACGGCATCTCTCTTTGATTGTGGGTTGTTGAAAAGGTAAATCCTTTATAGCAAAAATATTAACACACAAATGATGTAAATGTAACCCTAATTTCACATCTCGGAATTTCTGCAACTTATTGAGTATAAAGGAGTTTTTTGAGGTATTTTAAAAAAAGACCCCGCGGTCCTGCCAAGTGAGGCTA
>JAKLQB010000281.1 GCA_022013615.1 Desulfobacterales bacterium
AAATCGTAAAGAATCAAAAGGAATTTTCCCATAATGTTACTGCTGAAATCAAAGAAATCAAGCAGGCAATCAATGAATTGCGGCTTGATTTTGCAAAAAATCAATGAAACCGTTGAAACATAAGGGTTTTAACATTTTTTAAAAAAGCTTCTAAAATTGCGTATATAAGGCGAATTTAAAAAATACGATGAATCATACCAGCCAACTTAAAACAGGCGCTTAAAACACGCTTAAATTGAAGATATTTTTTCGTGACCCCTGGAAATCACTTCTTTTAGTCCTCTTTTCTCTAATATACTCTCTTTTTATCCTGTATTCTCTTCTTTACTCGTATATTTGCCTTTACACATAGACAGATGTGTAAAAAGCTATATTAAAAGTATTGAATTTTCAATTGGGTTTTTTAGTTACATTGACATATAAAAAAATATAGTTATTATATAGAAAAAAGGGGGGGATAACTATGACCAAGAGAACAAAAACTGGGCAAAAAAAGCACGATGAGAGTGTTTTAAGAAGCGCTGAGTGGTATAAAAAGCATGGTTTTATAACTAAGGCTGATCTGCCAGGTTGGAATAAACCTGAAGAAATAGGAGGATTTATTCCTGATTTAATTGTAAAAAAAGGCAAAAAGGAAATTATTTTAGAAGTTGAAACAAAAAATACAGACATATCAGATACAGATCAACAAAAAGCATTTAAAAAATATTCTGAAAGAAAAGAAGGAAGGACTTTTAGAAAAAAGATAATTTAATGCTTTGCCTGCAATTGCTTAATATGTTTATGTCGCCTTCTGTATAAAAGCACGCCATTGACTACTTTTCTTTAGCTCAAATTTCTTATTTTATAAGCAATCTAAATTACAGATTGACGACACTATGTCGTCTTTTTTACTTAATGTTGACAAACCCATATGGAAAGTTTAAACTAAAAAGTAAGAATATTTTGAACATATTCAGATTTAAACAAGTTAGCCGAAATTGCCAAAGGGGAATGATCATGGTGGACACCACAGATAGTTGGTCTATAGGGAAGCAAAGACACAAAGAACTTTCCGACAGAGCTGCGAAAGAATATGATCAAATCTACGCGGCCTCAAACTTTGCCACCGGGAATTACATGAATTATGAATTGGAGGTGATCAATCGGGCCATTGAATTGTTAGACAAAAACTGCAGACGTATTGCTTTAGATCTCGGTTGCGGAACAGGTAGAGATGCCTTTCATTTCCACAAACATTTCGTCCAAGTCCGGGGCTACGACTTCAGCCGTGAGATGATTATGGTTGCACAGAAGAAGAAGCTTCATAAAAGTGCAGGAAATATCCAATTTATACTTAGGGACTTAGAGGAAGATCTTCTTACTGACATCTCCAATTCTACTATTTTTTTTATAAACTCAGGATTCGGTATGGGGAGTTTCGTTCAAGAACTATCGCCATTGTTACGAGAGATAAAGAGAGTTCTCGAGTACGGTGGTATCTTTGTTGCATCATTCTATAATCGAGAATCCCTTGTAGTTCAACTTGACCGTATAGAATGGGCACCAAGTCTAGCCGCCCGTCTTGATCCAAATACAGGATTTCTTAAGGTTAACTTCAAGGGCGATAACTTTGATATAGCAGTTCGTGCATATTCGGTAAATGAAATACGAGATATGCTCGGAAGCTACTTCGAGATAGTAGAACTCTCTACGTTTCCTACGCTTTCTTCCTTGTTTCCAAATACTATTTTTAGTAGTAAGAAGGCAAGAGAACTATGTACTATAGTTGACAGAGAATTAAGGTTCAGTGAGCAAATTTCTGGAGGCCCATACATTGTAGCTATTTGTCGAAAAAAAGGGAGACTCTATACCGAACCAGAACCATTTGGGTATATGAACATAATTCGCCTTTTGAAAGACAACCATATTATTCCAAATGTCAAGGAGCATGCCCCGGTAACGTCCCCTGATGATGTTGCGACGACCCTTCATGTTGAGAAGGCAGAGTTGATCAAATCGATTTTGATTCGTATAAATCCACTAACTGAAACGGGTAGCCCTGTGAGGCAACCTAAATACTATACGGTAGCACTTCAGGCACACAGGAGGATGGATTTTGCAAAAGTAGCACATATTCTAGAAGTTAAGAGAGAACAGATTGAGATTGCAACTACCCACGAGGTTGAGGAAATCACAGGTTTTAGCATCGGAGGAATTCCTCCTTTTGGGTATCCACACTCTATAAATGTCATCCTTGATAATCGGGTTAAAGACCTTGATATGGTGTACTGCGGCACTGGAAAACGAACAGAATCTCTGAGGATTGCAGTCGTTGACCTTATAAAGCTAGCGGCGCCTGTCATTGCAGATGTTTCAAAAGAGTAAGGATTTGGAAGAGAGCTATGGGAATTCATATATTTCGGACAATGAATGAGTATGTCAAACACATTAATGATATCGAGCAAGATGGCATCGCTACCTTGGTGGCCTCAAGCTTCCTGTCATCGCATCTTTTCTCTAAATCTATAATAATGCGGTTTTTCGAGCGAGACTTGGGAAGCAAGCAAGCTGCTAGAGAAGCAGCTAATGATCTCTGGAAACGTAGCAAGAGGACCCATACGAACATAAGGAAGGTACAACATAAAGAGATCTATGAAATTGATGCGATTGAAGAATTCTGTAAGAGTGGTATTGTGCATAGACAAGTACCCAACTTCAGGGCAACACCAAAAGAAATTATAGAGGTACTTCAGACGATGGTATCCCTCCTACAGAATCTACCGTTATACGGGGTTGCCTTCTGTCGAGAAGTGCTTCCTTTTGTTTTCATCGTAAAGACTGGAAAGACACTTACAATCGATGTCAGAAACAACTTTGGATACCAGCGAATTCAAGGGCTGCTAATAGAAGATGCTCATATTGTTGCTGAGTTCGAAAAAGAGTTCTGGCGAATCTGGAATGAGAGTTCAACCCTGTCCGACAGGAGTCAAGTTATTGCATTTATAGAAGACAAGATAGCGCTTGTTGCGGACAGCACTCGTTTCCTAGTTGGGCGATAGTAAAAAGTACGATTCATGGTAGAATAACAAGGGGAACCATAATATGGTATATGACGAGATCATGAGAACACTCAGACAAAAAGGCGTGCCATTCACAATTCATAAGCACGAACCGGTGATGACGATGCAAGATGTTGAAGAAAAATTGCCTTTTCCGAAAGAGAAACTGTTAAAGACGCTTGTTTTTAAGATTAGAAATTCATTCTGGATTTTGGCTGTGGTTAAGGGGCAGGACAAAGTGGATTACCACAAGTTAGCTTCATCTTTTGGGGTGAATCTTGATGCCTTGGTGAGGCCCTCTGCAGAAGAGATGGAGTCAGAACTAGGCTTCCAGATAGGAGGGATTTGTCCAATCCCAACGAATGATAGCATAAAAGCTGTATTCGATAACGATATATTGGATATGGAAGTTGTTTACTGTGGTGTCGGAAGAAATGATCGAAGCTTGGAGATAAGGCTTCAGGATCTCTTGCATATCTCAAACGCTAGAGTATGGCCCATAGCCCATGAAAAACACCACTTTTAAAAAATAAAACTGTCAATACTTTGCATAACATCATACGACGCAAAGTTGTCAACTTCGCCAAATTACTCAAAGGCACCTTCGCAAAAAGGTGAGATGTTAGGAGAAAATTTATGCCCTATCAATATAAAAGAGAACCCTTAAATAATGACGAGGTAGATAAACTAATCAATTCTTGTGAGACTTTTCAGGAAAAATTTGTCATTTGGACACTTTTAGATACCGGTCTTAGATTATCAGAACTTGCAGATCTTAAAAAAGAAAATATACAATGGCAGGAAAAAAGACTGGTTATCTACGGTAAAGGAGGTCCCTATGGCAAAAAAACAAAAAGACGTATTATCCCTATGACAGAAAGAGTTAGGGGACTAATTGAATATCATTTTGCCAAAAATAACAATATCGGAATGAGTAAAAGGACAATCGAGAGAATAGTAAAGAACGTAGCTGATAAAGCCGGAATATCAAAGCCAGTTAGCCCACATGTATTAAGACATACTTTTGCAGTAAATTGTATTAAAAAAGGCATTTCCACTAGAGCCCTTCAGTCTCTTTTGGGCCATGATAGATTGGCCACTACTGAAATTTACCTTAACTTATCCCCGGAAGACGCAATAAGAGAATTTTTAAATAAGTGGTAGAAAAAAGTGACTTCTACCACAAAAGGACAAACATCATGTTGAAAAGATGGTTAAAACGGGAAAAAGTACACGCAATTCATAAGCGTGATCTCGAATCTATTCTAAAAGATCTTGGATTACTTGATAAAATTTTGGCAGGTTCATTATCTTGCGCTATATGTGGTAAGCCTATAACAATAGATACTCTTCAGTGCCTATTTTTGGAGGAGAACCAAATAAAGTTTTGTTGCACCGATGTCGAGTGCTACCGGCTTGTTCTTTCAAAAAAAAGGAACATCTAAATGATAGATGAAATAATTATAAATATCTTGAATTACATATTAAGTTCTTTCGGTTGCGGAGTTGTAATAACCACAATAATCTTTATATTAATTCTAAGTAATCCTGACAAAATCGAAAAATTAATGGCTTTATTATACCGCATGTTTTCCTGGATACACAAAAAGCTCGAATATGGGAATATAGCTACTAATATCCAAGTCGCAATTAACAACGTAAGCGATAAAGTTAATAGAGATTGTCCTGACGTTTTACCCTACGCAATGAAGATTGAATGGGCTAAAACTGTACAAGATACTGAAACGTTCCTGCGAAATGGAGAAATCATTGTAACAATGGATTACTCTCGTAGCTATGACCGTAATTTAGTGGTTTCTACTCTTGCTTATCTAGAAAAAGGCCTATTGCCAATAGCACGTTCTTATGTCGATAAAACATTAATGAAAGCCACTGATTTCACGGTTGCAAAAGAAATATTCACATCTAGTTGGAAGGGTTTGCCTACGAATTACTTTTTCCAGAACTATTTAGAGCCCGAAATGGAGAAAGATTCGCAGTTACGTCATGACTGTACGATCTTGGACAACCTACAGAAAGTTGGATTACTATCAAAAATTTTTCTTAGACAAGTCCATTATTTTGGAAACAAGGCTTATCCGTCTATTCCTGATTTAATTACTAAAAAAGAAAGTCTAGATTTTGCTCTTTTTCTAGAGAATATTGCCACTAGAAAAAGTGGTGAAGATACAAATCTAACCTTCGTGCGATCAAGGATTCGTACAAGTATACTACTAATAGCTAAAGCGGAAACAAAAATGTGGGGTACGGAAGCCTATTCACGAAGAGTAAAAATAAACTTAGACAGAGGAATCGAGCATATGTATATCTGCGCTAGAAAAGCTAATAATATTAGCCTAGCTAAACAGGTAGCGAATGAGGAAGAAAAAGCTAGTCGGTTAAAAATCCTTGCAACGTATAATTTTATGCAAACAATCGGAGAAAAGGAATATAGTGCCATATGTATTGTATGCGCCATGAATTTGTTGGCAGCCCTTAGAATTAAAATAGACTCATCTAGCGCACTCTATCGCCTTCTCGAAGAACATGTTAAAGAATTACGTGATGGGCAGTTAGAAGTGGTAGCGATGGCCACACAGCCAGGTATAAAATCTAAAATAGCAGTTAGGTCGTTAGTTGACGACCTTAATCCAGTTCATTGTTTTGTTGAACAATCAAGATTAAATGCTATGGAGTCTGCTCTAGGCGGCGAGAGACTTGAATTCATCAAGTGGAACAATGAACCAAGGTCATTAATTATCGATTCACTAGCTC
>JAKLQB010000282.1 GCA_022013615.1 Desulfobacterales bacterium
AAAGAATAAGTATGAAAATAGGAGAACGGGGCCAGGTGACGATCCCCAAAACGCTGAGGGAAAAATATGGCCTTCTTCCAAATATTGAAGCAGGATCGAATTCCTCCAGATTTCTTGATTGGGGCTCATGCACAGTCTAAGGCGGATATATTGCTAAGTAGAGACAGGGGTTTTTACAAGAAGTATTTTAAGAGCCTGAAGGTGATGTACTAAAGGCTCGATTAACGCTCATAAAACATGAGGTCCTCAGATGGAAAATGATATTCGTTGGATAAGAACTCACTGCGCGAGGATGGATCATGGCGGCTGCGCCGTACTCGTCGGGGTCAAGGGTAACAGGATTGTCAAGGTGAAAGGGGACCCTGATGGCTTCTTGAACAAGGGCTATATCTGCCCCAAAGGACTGGCATCTCCGGATCGTCTCACTCACCCGGATCGTCTCACTCACCCTCTGAAAAGAACGGGCAAACGGGGTGAAGGAAAATGGAAGAGGATTTCCTGGCAAGAGGCGCTTAACGAAATAGCCGAAAACCTGACTAATATAAAAGAAAAATATGGAGCAAGAGGGGTTGCCTTTGGCCTTGGTATGCCAAAAGGACTGGATCACTTTGTTTTAATTCGTCTTGCCAACATCTTTGGTTCTCCCAATGTTGTCACCTCTCAGGATGTATGCCATGCCCCTCGCGAGATAACCGGCCTTCATACCTGCGGTTTTTATCCTGTAGCTGACCTGCATCAACCGAGCAAGCTTGTGCTTCTATGGGCAAGTAATATCACTTCAACTAACGAGGAGGGTGAGATAAACAGTATGCTCCTCAAGCAGCTAAAGGATGGCACGGAACTGGTAGTTATTGACCCGAGAAAGATCGATCTGGTCAAAAAGTCTAAAAAATGGCTTCAAATAAGACCGGGAACAGATCACGCACTTGCACTAAGTTTCTTAAATGTCATTATTGAGGAATCCTTATACGATAACACCTTTGTCGAAAAATGGACCTACGGTTTTGAAGATCTAAAAGGTCATGTGAAAAAATACACCCCTGAAAAAGTATCTGAAATAACCTGGGTCCCTCCCGATCTCATCCGCGAGACGGCAAGGCTTTATGCCAGATCAAAGCCGGCAGTCATCCAGTGGGGAAATCCAATTGAACACAATATCCATACATTTCACATTTCAAGGGCATTGATCTGCCTGATGGCAATATGCGGTAATCTTGATATCCCGGGCGGCAACGTACAGGCCAAAGACCCAAAGATCATGGGGTTGGGACCATTTGTCCGAGCCGATCTTATCCCAAACAAATGGAAAGAGATGATCAGCACTCATCATGGTACCATACCCAGATTAATGACCGTCCCGCCGGCCTTCTTCAGAAAGGCGATTCTTGAAGAGGTCCCCTATCCTGTTAAAGGATTCTATGCCATGTGCGCAAATCCCATGTTATCTTATGCCGACAGCCGGCAAACCTATGAAGCGTTTATGAACCTCGATTTTATAGCGGTCGCTGATTTGTTCATGACTCCCACGGCAGCCATGGCAGACATTGTGCTACCCGTTGCAAGCCAGTTTGAATTTAACGATATCGGCCACTATGGACTCGGCCACGGCTACATTCTGGCTCGGCCCAAGGTCGTTGATCCGCCGGAAGAATGCTGGCCCGACATGAAAATACTTAATGAATTAGGGAAGCTGATCACCCCTGCTGAATACTGGCATGACGATTACAACGATTTCTTGGAAGATGTTCTCGGGCCAACCGGCCTCACTTACAGCCAGTTCGTAGAGATGGGTTATTTGAAAGGACCTGAAAAACACAAGAGTTATGAGGAAAAGGGTTTCCGAACTCCCACCGGAAAGGTGGAACTGAAACTCAGTGCTGCCAAGAAATTCAACCTCCCCCCCCTGCCCTGTTTTACCGGATTCCCGGAGGAGGACGACCCTGACTATCCCCTCGTATTAACCAGTTCCAAGAATCCTCACTATCTCCATTCGTCCTATAGGTGGGTGGAGAAATTGAGAAAACTTAGCCCGCATCCCCAAACTGAAATTCATCCGGAAACAGCAGCAAAATACAATATTCGTGAAGGAGATGAGGTGGTTATTGAGACCAATGTGGGCGAAATCGTTCAAATTGCCCATCTGAGTGATGACATTCACCCCAAAGTCCTCAATGTCTCATACGGCTGGTGGTTCCCTGAAGGAAAGGCCGAATCACAGTATGAATGGGAGAAATCCAACTTGAATATGCTCACGTCTACAGAGAAACTGGGCAAAGAATTCGGCACCCCGAATCTTAAGGGAATAGGGTGCAGGATAAGACGAAAATAAACATGCTCAGCAAATTTTTTCAAAAGAACAAGCATGCCTTTAACTTTCTTATTTCTCATTATCGTGCGAAGAAGGTTGAAAGCCCTTTACATTTTTGCAGTCTTGCTGCAATATATTTGCGTTTGCATTTCGTGAAGATTTGTTGGATATGACTTGACACATAATTATTTTGGGACACGGGAAATCTATGAATAGATACTCAGGCGTTAAATATGTTTGCTTTGGCCTGGTTTTTCTATTGACGCTGTTGGTTGTAACTGGGGTACAGGCTGAACGCCCCTTTCCCAAACCAAAGGGCCTGGTCAATGACTTTGCTAATGTAATCCCATCAGCTTACAAACAAAAAATTGCCTCGGTTACCACGGAGTTACTCCAGAAAACAGGTATTTCTGTCGTAGTTGCGACCATGCCGGATATTGGGGGGGCGGAGTATAACGATTATGCCAACCGTCTATACAGCGCGTGGGGAATAGGGAAAAAGGACGAGGACAAAGGGGTTCTGATCTTTGTGACCGTCAAGGAAAGAAAGATGCGCATAGAGACCGGGTATGGCATGGAAGGCATTTTGCCCGACGGCCTGGTGGGCGAGATCCGCGACAGCTATATTGTACCCTATCTAAAGCAGAATAAATACGGGGAAGGCTTGCTTAATGGTACCCTTGCCGTTGCGCAGATCATTTCCAAGAATGCGGGCATCAAGCTTACCGGTGAAATGCCAGTGAAAGCCCCTGCTAAGAAAAGTCGCTCCGGACTTGGCTTTCTCCCCATCATTCTGATTATTGCTTTTTTCATGTTTTCATCCAGGCGCCGGGGCGGATCATGGCTTTTTTTTCTGCCCTTGCTCCTGGGCGGCGGAAGAGGTTATGGTGGCGGGTCCGGAGGCAGTTTTGGCGGTTTTAGCGGCGGGTTTGGAGGTTTTGGCGGAGGCATGAGCGGTGGCGGCGGCGCTGGAGGAGGGTTTTAAATATGGCAAAAAATGTAAAAGATCCAAAAGAGATATTTCCGGATATCACCGCCGATTATAAGGACATTTATGATGGTGACCTTATCAGCATTATGCTTTATGGCAGTGCTACAGGTAAGGATTACCGACCCGGAAAGTCCGACATTAATTTCATGATTGTTCTTTCTGAAGTGGGAATAGAGCGTCTTGATAGAGCATTTAAAATTGTAAAAAAATGGCGAAAGAGAAATGTTGCAATTCCAGTTTTTTTGACGGAAAACTATGTGGAAACCTCTACGGACGTATTCCCCATAGAGTACCTGAATTTTAAAAGCAATTACGTGCCGGTTTATGGCAAAGATATCCTGAAAGACCTCTCATTTAAGCCTGAATTTATAAGGCTTCAGTGCGAGCGGGAGATCAAGGGCAAACTGCTTTTACTCAGGGAAGCCTATTTGGAAACATCCGGCAAAGGGCGTGCCCTTAAGGGAGTTATAAGCCAGTCCATTCGGGCCTTCGTTGCGATTTTTGAGGCGCTTCTTCACGTGAAAGGGTTGGAACTGCCTAAAGAAAAACTTCAGATCATCCGGGCCACAGCCCAGGCATTTGACATAGAATCCAGTGTGTTTGAAAAACTACTTGATATTAAAGATGATAAAATAAAACCGGGCGACGATGAAATGAGAGGGCTTTTCCAGAAATATTTGGCAGAGGTTCGCAAACTATCAAAACAAGTTGATGCGTTAGGAGGATGACATGAATAAAGGTCTTAAAACCTTACTGATCATTGTTGGTATAATTATATTAATCATTGTGATCCCTTACTCGTACATTAAGGGGACATACAACAGCCTTGTGACTATGGATGAATCTGTGAAGGGTGCGTGGGCCCAGGTGGAGAACCAGCTTCAACGCCGTTACGATCTTATCCCCAATTACGTGGAAACGGTAAAAGGTTATGCGGCCCACGAAAAAGAAGTCTTTGTGAAGGTGACAGAGGCCCGTTCAAAGGTGGCAGGTGCCGGCAGTATTAATGAAAAGATTCAGGCCAATAATCAACTTTCCTCGGCCCTGTCGCGCTTGCTTGTGGTGGTTGAACGCTATCCTGAATTAAAGGCGAATACCAACTTTATCCGGTTACAGGACGAGCTGGCCGGAACGGAAAATCGTATTGCTGTTGAACGCCGTCGCTTTAATGAAACAGTAAAGGTTTATAATATCAAAATACGCACCTTCCCCACCAATATAATCGCCGGGATGTTTGGGTTTGAAAAAGCAACGTTCTTTGAAGTTCCAAAAGAGCGCCAGGAAGCACCTAAAGTTAAGTTTTAACGGTAGCAATCATTTCCCTTTCCTCAACAACCAAAGGTGCCGTGGCCTGTCTGGGCGCGGCCGTGTTATGGGCATCCAATGGAGTGGTTTCCAAATACTTAATGAATGGGGGCCTGTCACCGTTCGTCCTGGCACAGGGGCGGATGACCTTTGGGGCTATCCTGACTGTGACATGGCTATTGCTCACCCGGCCAAAGACTCTTATTATAAGGCCGCGGGACATTCTCAATTTCATGCTCCTGGGCTCCTTAGGCCTGGCAGCGGTCAACTGCTGCTATCTGGCGGCAATATCCAAGATTCCTACTGCTGCAGCTATCCTGCTCGAATACCTTGCCCCAACCCTCATTGCTGTGTATGCTTGGCGGTTTATGGGCGAACGGATGGGGCTAACAAAAATAATAGCCCTGGGCCTGGCCCTCGGGGGCTGCTACTTAGTAGTGGGTGGTTACAATATAGACCTCCTCAATCTTAACCGATGGGGCTTAATATGGGGGCTGGGCGCGGCAGCGACTTTCGCTTTTTACTGCGTGTACTCTGAGTACAACTTGCGCAGTTACTCCCCCTGGACTATGCTCTGCTAC